>JAIZVZ010000095.1 GCA_021768485.1 Oxalobacteraceae bacterium
GGACGCCGCCGAGCGCCTGGCCGATGTGCCGATTTATTTTGCCGATGCCCTGGTGCGGCGTGCGCCATCGCTGCAAAAGACGGCCGATGCGAAAGCGCCGAAAGCCGTGATTTCGGCGGCGCTGGCCGCCAGACTTGGCATCGCCTCCGGCCAGACCGTGCGCGTGACGCAGGGGCAGGGCGAGGGTGCTGGCAGTGTGCTGCTGGCGGCGGCCATTGACGCCGGCTTGCCGGACAATGTGGTGCGCGTGGCCGCCAGCCATGCCTCGACCGCTGCGCTGGGTGCGATGTTCGGTCCCATCAGTATCGAAAAAGCCGGCGTGGAGGCCCAATGATCGATCATATGCTGTCGCTAATTCATGTCTACGGACCGAATATCTTCGGCGTCCTGTGGCCGCTGGTCTGGACCGGTTTCAAGATCGTCTGCGTGACGCTGCCGCTGATGCTGTGCGTGGCCTACCTGACCCTGTGGGAACGCAAATTCATCGGCTGGATCCAGATTCGTATCGGCCCCAACCGGGTCGGTCCGGCCGGCCTGCTGCAGCCGATTGCCGATACCGTGAAATTGATGGTCAAGGAAATCGTGGTGCCGACGCGCGCCAACAAGGTGCTGTTTTTCATCGGCCCCATGCTGACCATCATGCCGGCGCTGGTGGCCTGGGTGGTGGTGCCGTTCGGCCCGGAGATGGTGCTGGCCAACGTCAATGCCGGCATCCTGCTGATCATGGCGGTCACCTCGATCGAGGTCTACGGCCTGATCATCGCCGGCTGGTCGTCGAATTCGAAATACGCCTTCCTCGGCGCCATGCGCGCCTCGGCGCAGATGGTGTCGTATGAAATTTCGATGGGCTTCGTGCTGGTCATCGTGCTGATGGTGTCCGGCAGCCTGAACCTGGTCGATATCGTCGGCGGCCAGCAACATGGCTATTTCGCCGATCATGGCATCAATTTCCTGTCCTGGAACTGGCTGCCGCTGTTGCCGATGTTTGTGGTCTACATCATTTCCGGCCTGGCCGAGTGCAATCGCCATCCATTCGACGTCGTCGAAGGCGAGTCCGAAATCGTCGGCGGCCATATGGTCGAGTATTCGGGCATGGCCTACGCGATGTTCTTCCTGGCCGAATACGCGAACATGATCCTGATTTCGATCCTGGCCTCGCTGATGTTCCTGGGCGGCTGGAATGCGCCGTTCAATTCGCCATTGATCAGTTGGGTACCGGGCTGGATCTGGCTCGGCATGAAGACCTTCGTTGTGGTATCGACATTTATCTGGACCCGCGCCACCTTTCCGCGCTACCGTTTCGATCAGATCATGCGCCTTGGCTGGAAAGTCTTTATTCCGCTGACGCTCGGCTATCTGGTATTTGTGGCGACCTGGATGCAAACGCCGTGGAACATCTGGAAATAACGTGGCACAGCACAACAAGATTGGGTACAAAGATGAACGCGGTTAAGGATTTTTTTAAGAGCCTGTTGCTCGGCGAACTGATCAAAGGTTTGGCGCTGACCGGACGCTATGTCTTCGCGCGCAAAATCACGGTGCAATTCCCGGAAGAGAAAACGCCGATATCGCCGCGTTTTCGCGGTCTGCATGCCTTGCGCCGTTATCCGAACGGTGAAGAACGCTGCATCGCCTGCAAACTGTGCGAAGCGGTCTGTCCGGCCATGGCCATCACGATCGAGTCCGAACAGCGCGAGGACGGTTCGCGTCGCACCAAGCGCTACGATATCGATCTGACCAAGTGCATTTTCTGCGGCTTTTGCGAAGAGTCCTGTCCGGTCGATTCGATTGTGGAAACCCATGTGCTCGAATACCATGGCGAAAAGCGCGGCGACCTGTATTTTACGAAAGAGATGCTGTTGGCTGTCGGCGACCGCTATGAAGCTGACATCGCGGCGGCGCGTGCGCTCGACGCTCCGTATCGATAAAGCGTTTATGGATTGAAGCGCTTATACGTTAAAGCTTTTTTATTCGGCCGGCACTTTTTATTTAAACTGTTTTGCTTGCGACCTCACCTGGCTAGTTATGGAATTTAAAACTGCTCTGTTCTATGTATTTTCGGCCGTGCTGATCATCGCCGCCTCGCGCGTCATCACGGCCCGCAATCCGGTGCATGCCACCTTATTCCTGGTGCTGGCGTTTTTCAATGCCGCCGGCATCTGGATGCTGTTGCAGGCCGAATTCCTGGCCATCGTGCTGGTGCTCGTGTATGTCGGCGCGGTGATGGTGCTGTTCCTGTTCGTGGTGATGATGCTCGATATCGATATCGACAAGCTGCGAGCGGGCTTCTGGGGCTACTTTCCGATGGCATCCTTTATCGGCGGCCTGATCGTGCTCGAGATGGCGACGGTGCTGCTGCACTCGTTCTGGGTGCCCGAGGTGCAAGTGCCGGCCGCCTCCGGCAATATCGGCACCACCAAGGCGCTCGGCAAGCTGATCTATACCCAGTACGTGTATGCCTTCGAAGTGGCGGCCGCGATTTTGCTGGTGGCGATCATCGCCGCGGTGGCGTTGACGCTGCGCCGGCGCAAGGACAGCAAGCATTTCGATCTGGGCCAGGCGGTCCGGGTCAAGCGTAACGACCGCCTGCGCATTGTCGAGATGCCGGCCGACGTCGGGCCGGGCGTCGATACCGCACCAAAAGGAGAGGCGCAATGACTTTATCGCTCGCACATTTTCTGGTTCTGGGCGCAATCCTGTTCGCCATTTCCATCGTCGGCATTTTCCTGAACCGTAAGAACATCATCGTGCTCCTGATGGCGGTCGAATTGATGCTGCTGGCCGTGAATCTGAACTTCATCGCGTTCTCGCATTACCTGGGCGATGCCGCCGGACAGATTTTCGTATTTTTTATTTTGACTGTGGCCGCCGCCGAATCGGCGATCGGCCTGGCGATTCTGGTAGTGATGTTCCGTAATCTGGATACGATTAATGTCGAAGACCTCGACAGCCTTAAAGGTTAAGCCGTATCGCTTTGCAGTACATTTCTGTGGTACCTACGATTAAACAATAAATTTAAGGTTCATCATGGCGGGGCAACTTAACCCTAACCTTCTCTTGGCCGTACCGCTGGCGCCGCTGGCCGGTGCCGCAATTGCAGGCTTGTTTGGCACCAGTTTTTTCGGCAACCTGGTCGGGCGTAAAACCTCGCACACCGCCGCGATCCTGGGCGTGCTGATCGCATTTGTCATCTCGGTCAATACCCTGCTCCAGGTAGTGGACGGCGCCAGTTTCAACGGCCTGATCTACAACTGGATGACGGTGGCCGGCCTCAAGCTCGAGGTCGGCTTTCTGATCGACAGCCTGACGGCAACCATGATGTGCGTGGTTACTTTCGTGTCGCTGATGGTGCATATCTACACGATCGGCTATATGCAGGACGACGAAGGCTATAACCGCTTCTTCTCCTATATTTCGCTGTTCACGTTTTCGATGCTGATGCTGGTGATGAGCAATAACTTCCTGCAGCTGTTCTTCGGCTGGGAAGCGGTGGGCCTGGTGTCTTATCTGCTGATCGGTTTCTGGTACACGCGTCCGACCGCCATCGTCGCCAACATGAAGGCCTTCCTGGTCAACCGCGTCGGCGACTTCGGCTTCATTCTCGGCATCGGCCTGTTGCTGGCCTATGCCGGCTCGATGAATTACAGCGAAGTGTTCGCGCAAAAGGCCGCGCTGGCGCAACTGACGCTGCCTGGCACCAACTGGATGCTGATCACGGTCGCCTGCATCTGCCTGTTCATCGGCGCCATGGGTAAATCGGCGCAGTTCCCGCTGCATGTCTGGCTGCCCGATTCGATGGAAGGCCCGACCCCGATCTCGGCCCTGATCCACGCCGCGACCATGGTCACGGCCGGCATTTTCATGGTGGCGCGCATGTCGCCGCTGTTCGAACTGTCCGATACCGCCTTGTCCTTCGTGCTGGTGATCGGCGCCATTACCGCCTTGTTCATGGGCTTCATGGGCATCATCCAGAACGATATCAAGCGCGTGGTCGCTTATTCGACCCTGTCGCAGCTTGGCTACATGACGGTGGCGCTCGGCGCCTCGGCCTATTCGGTGGCGGTATTTCACCTGATGACGCATGCCTTCTTCAAGGCGCTGCTGTTTTTGGCCGCCGGTTCGGTCATCATCGGCATGCACCACGACCAGGACATCCGCAACATGGGCGGCCTGCGCAAATACATGCCGATCACCTGGATCACGTCGCTGATCGGTTCGCTGGCCTTGATCGGCACGCCGTTCTTCTCCGGCTTCTATTCCAAGGACAGCATCATCGAGGCGGTGGCGGCGACCCATCTGCCGGGCTCCGGCTTTGCCAGCTTCGCGGTGCTGGCCGGCGTCTTCGTCACCGCCTTCTATTCCTTCCGCATGTATTTCCTGGTATTTCATGGCGAAGAGCGTTTCGGTCAGGCCCATGGCCATGAGGCCGCGCACGACGTTCATGCCGCGCACGCCGAGCATGACGAGCATGCTTCCGACGTCCATGACGAAGAAGAGCAGCATGGCCTGGCGCCCGGCGAAAAACCGCACGAATCGCCATTCGTGGTCTGGTTTCCGCTGGTGATGCTGGCCATCCCGTCGGTGCTGATCGGCTTTGTGACCATCGGCCCGATGCTGTTCGGCGACTTTTTCAAGGGCGTGATCCTGGTCGGCGAAAACCACCATGCGATGCACGTACTGGCTGAGGAATTCCATGGCGCCGGCGCGATGGCGGTCCACGCCCTGAGCTCGGCGCCATTCTGGCTGGCGCTGGCCGGCGTTGTCTCGAGCTATTACTGCTATATGGTCAACCGCAAGGTGCCGGCATGGTTCCACAAGAATTTCCATGCGCTTTACACGCTGCTCGACAACAAGTACTACATGGACAAGTTCAATGAAGTCGTGTTTGCCGGCGGCGCCCGTTTACTGGGCGGCGGTTTGTGGAATGTCGCCGACAAATCGATGATCGACAACTTCATTGTCAATGGCAGCGCGCGCGTCGTCGGCTCGCTGTCCAGGCTGGTGCGTCTCATACAGACCGGTTATATCTATCACTATGCCTTCGTGATGATATTAGGTGTGTTGGGTTTCCTGATTTATTTCATGCCGTTCCCGTTCGCTCAATAAGCCGACGACGAAAATTAAATAATAACCATGATGCAGTCAACTTTATCTCCCTTTCCCTACCTGAGTCTGGCGATCTGGTGCCCGATTTTTCTTGGCATACTGGTGCTGGTCCTCGGCCGCGACAGCCGCGCGACCCTGGTGCGCTGGGCGGCGCTGGCCGCATCCATTGTCAGCCTGCTGGTCACGCTGCCGGTGGTGCAGCACTTCGACAATGCCGCGCACGGCATGCAGCTGGTTGAGAAGGCGGTCTGGGTCGGACGCTTCAATATCTTTTATGCGCTCGGCATCGATGGCCTGTCGCTGTGGTTCGTGCCGCTGACGGCGCTGATCAGCGTAATCGTGGTGATTGCGGCCTGGCAGGTGATCGAGACCCGCGTGGCGCAATACATGGGTGCCTTCCTGATTCTGTCGGGCCTGATGATCGGCGTCTTTTGCGCGCTCGACGGCGTCCTGTTCTACATGTTCTTCGAATCGACCCTGATCCCGATGTTTCTCATCATCGGCATCTGGGGCGGCGCCAACCGCGTCTATGCCTCGGTCAAATTTTTCCTGTACACCTTTTTCGGTTCGCTGCTGATGCTGGTGGCCTTGCTGTATCTGTTCATCGTTTCCGGTTTCAGTTTCGACATCCTGACCTGGCAGCAGCTGCCTTTGCCGATGTCGTCGCAAATTCCGCTGTTCCTGGCCTTTTTGATGGCGTTCGCGGTCAAGGTGCCGATGTGGCCGGTGCATACCTGGCTGCCGGATGCCCACGTCGAGGCGCCGACCGGCGGCTCGGTGGTGCTGGCCGCCATCATGCTCAAACTCGGCGGTTACGGCTTTCTGCGTCTGTCGCTGCCGATCGCGCCCGATGCCAGTCATGCGCTGGCGCCCTTGATGATCACGCTGTCGCTGATTGCCGTCATCTATATCGGCCTGGTGGCGCTGGTGCAGACCGACATGAAAAAGCTGGTCGCCTATTCGTCGATCGCCCACATGGGTTTCGTCACGCTCGGTTTCTTCATGTTTAACAACATGGCGGTGCAGGGCGGTATTGCGCAAATGATTTCGCATGGCGTGGTTTCGGCTGCGATGTTCCTGTGTATCGGCGTGCTGTACGACCGCATGCATACGCGCGTGATCGCCGAATACGGCGGCGTGGTCAACCGCATGCCGAAGTTCGCCGCCTTCTTCGTGCTGTTCTCGATGGCCAATTGCGGTCTGCCTGCCACCTCCGGCTTCGTCGGCGAATTCATGGTCATTCTCGGCGCGCTGCAGTTCAATTTCTGGATCGGCATGGCGGCGGCCACCGCGCTGATCCTCGGCGCGGCGTATTCGCTGTGGATGGTCAAGCGCGTCATTTACGGCGAAGTGGCCAACGAGCATGTGGCGCACCTGAGCGATATCGGCCGGCGTGAATTCCTGATGCTGGCGATACTGGCCATTGCGGTGATCGCGATCGGTCTGTATCCGGCGCCGATCACCGATGCGATGCAGGTGTCGGTTGGCGATCTGCTCAAGCATGTCAGCATGACGAAGATACATTAAAAGATAAAATGACTAATCTAAACCTGATCCCGGCCTATCCCGAAATCTTCCTCCTGATCGCCACTTCGGCGATCCTGCTGATCGATATGTTTTTGTCGGACGCCAAGCGCCACCTGACGTATGTGCTGTCGCTGGCGACGCTGGGCGTCTGCGCCTTGCTGACCCTGAATCAGCTGCTCGGCGGTGCCACCAGCTATATATTCAACAATATGTTCGTCTCCGACCCGGTGTCGGACTTGCTGAAGTTTTTCTCCTATCTGGCCGTCGCGGCGACCATGGTGTATTCGCGCCAGTATGTGACCGACCGCGGCATGGTGTCGGGCAAGCTGGGCGGCGAGTTTTATGTGCTGGCGCTGTTTTCGCTGCTGGGCCAGATGGTCATGATCTCCGGGAATAACTTCCTGATCCTTTATCTCGGCCTGGAATTGATGTCGCTGGCGCTGTATGCGCTGATCGCGCTGCGCCGCGAACATGCGCAGTCGACCGAAGCGGCGATGAAGTATTTCGTGCTCGGCGCGATGGCCTCCGGTTTTCTGTTGTACGGCATTTCGATGCTGTACGGCGCCACCGGCTCGCTCGATTTGAATGAAGTGGCGCGCATGGCCGCCTCGCGCTCGCTTGACCGCACCGTGCTGGTGTTCGGCATCGTGTTCGTGGTCGCCGGCCTGGCTTTCAAGCTCGGCGTGGTGCCGTTTCACATGTGGGTGCCCGATGTCTATCAGGGCGCGCCGACCGCGGTCACCCTGCTGCTGGGCGGGGCGCCGAAACTGGCGGCTTTCGTGATGTGTTTCCGGATGCTGGTCGAGGCCTTGTTCCCGCTGGCGGCCGACTGGCAGACCATGCTGACGATTCTGGCCGTGCTGTCTATCCTGATCGGCAATCTGACCGCGATCATGCAGACCAATATCAAGCGCATGCTGGCCTATTCGACGATTTCGCAAATGGGTTTTGTCCTGCTTGGTTTGCTGTCGGGCTTTGCCGGCGGTAATACGACGCTGATGTTTGCGGCCAATGCTTACAGTTCGGCGATGCTGTACACGATTACCTATGTGCTCAGCACGCTCGGTACCTTCGGCATGATTCTGCTGTTGTCGCGCTCCGGTTTCGAGGCCGAGACCATCGACGATTTCAAGGGCTTGAACCAGCGCAGCCGCTGGTTTGCCGGCATCATGCTGTTCTTGATGTTTTCGCTGGCAGGCGTGCCGCCTTTCCTCGGTT
Source organism: Oxalobacteraceae bacterium (assembly GCA_021768485.1). Lineage (GTDB taxonomy): Bacteria > Pseudomonadota > Gammaproteobacteria > Burkholderiales > Burkholderiaceae_D > JAIZVZ01. The sequence goes on from JAIZVZ010000095.1 coordinate 7,852, forward strand.
TCTGGACCAAGCTCGGCGTGCTGCAGGCTGTCGTCAATACCGGCCAGATCAATCTGGCCCTGTTCGGCGTGCTGTTCTCGCTGATCGGCGCATTTTATTATCTGCGCATCGTCAAGGTCATGTATTTCGACGATCCTATCGATAGCAGCAAGATCGAAGCACGCCTCGATGTACGGGTGGTGTTGAGCCTGAACGGCGCCGCCGTGCTGGTGCTGGGCCTGATGCCGAACGCCTTGATGATCATCTGCGCTGAAGCAATCGTCAAAACCCTCGCTTCCTGATAATTGAGTTTTTCGGGCGGCGCCGCCGGTATCGGCTGGCGCCGCTTTTCCTTTGGCGCCGCCAGTCGGCGGGCGCCCGAGCGGATCGGCCCATTCACCCTGCCGGAGCCAATATGGACAAACATTTGAAAGAACAGCGCGTGGCCGGGGAACTGGCTTACGACGGCCATTTTCTCAAGGTGCAGCGCGACGAGGTGCGCCTGCCCGACGCCAGCCTGAGCACGCGCGAATATATCCGCCATCCAGGGGCGGTCGTGGTACTGGCCATTCTCGACGACGGTAGCGTGGTGCTCGAACGCCAGTTCCGCTATCCGCTCGACCGCGTCTTCATCGAACTGCCCGCCGGCAAAATCGATGCCGGCGAAGAGCCGCTGGCCTGCGCGCAGCGCGAATTACGTGAAGAAACCGGGTATACGGCGCGTCACTGGCAGCATCTGTGCACGATGCATAATGCCATTGCCTATTCCGATGAGCATCTGGAGCTCTATCTGGCGCGCGGCGTCAGCGCAGGTCCCGACAGCCTTGACGAGGGCGAGTTTCTGGACGTCTTCACCGCTGCGCCGGCGCAATTTCTCGAGTGGGTCAGGAATGGCCAGGTCACCGACGTCAAGACCGTGATCGGCGCCTTTTGGCTGGAAAAAATTCTGTCGGGGGCGTGGCCGGCCAACTGAGCGGCCCGCTCCCCAAAAAACGGACGGATAATTCATATGGCGGCGTGACGTGCAGTCGCGCCGCATGCACAAGCCTGAGGTGCGGCTTGTGCGATGCCTCCCGGAACTTGAAAAAGCAAACGGCATACTGGCCAGCAAGGCCAACCTGGACCTCATCTCCACGCCATGCCGCTACCGGCAGTAAATATTGTCGTTAATAAAACACATACCGCAAAAATCGCGTCTGTGGTCTTGCTGTGGTATCTATTTTCTTGACTGATTAGCAAATTTCCATCTATCATGTTTCAACATTATTATAGATTTAATAATTAAATTCATGATCACTTTTCTCTCCATACGCATGCGGCAGGTGTTTCTCTATTTGCTGATCGGTTCTAGTGTCTTGCTAACCGGCTGTGCAAATTTCTATTTAGACCCTGCCACACGAGATGTGCCGGCCTCAGACATGCCGAAGGTTGCGAAACCTTTACCGGTAAAACTCAATTTCGAGTTTCAGACACGTGGTGCACCGAATTCGCGCGCAACAGAACATTTGCGAAGTGCTGTCGCCGAACAGATCAAGGCCAGCGGTTTGTTTGCAAGTGTCGATGGGCCGCCCAACGGTGCCATCCTCGATATCAAACTGAATAATATCGCGCTTGGCGATGGCAGTCCGGCCGCCAAGGGCTTTGTCACCGGCTTTACCTTTGGTCTGGTCGGTTCATCGGTCGCCGATGGGTATGAATGCAAAATCAGTTATTTGGCACCTGGCCAGAGCGTGCCAATTGTCAAGATCGCCCGACATGCCATTCACTCGACCTTGGGGAATGCAAGACCGCCGGAAGGAACCTTGCGTACCGATAATTTGGAACAGGCAGTGCAACGCATGATGCACGCCATTGTCGGCACGGCTTTGCGCGATCTCGCTCAGGATCCCGCTTTCCCCAAAGATTCTCTCTGATTTGTTGCATACCTTGATCTTAGCCCTATGATGCCAATTCCGACTTCTGTCCGTTTAACGGGTTTTGCCCTTGCTTTGTTGGTCTCTTTGCAGTTGGCAGGTTGCGCCAGCATTCACATGAGCCCGCCGAAAGCAACGCTGGAAACGACGGTATCCTTGCGCAGCACTACGCTGGCGCCCGCGGCGCTGGGTAAATTCAGCCCTGATGCAGCTCTTTCTGCGGATAGCGACCGCTCGATGAGTTTGCGCGGTGCCAATAGTGTGAGCTCGCCGATAGACGGATCGTTTTCTCAATATTTACGCGAGTCACTACGGGTCGAACTTGAAGCGGCGGGATTGTTCGAGCCGGCCTCCAGGACTGTGATTGGCGGCACGCTGATTCGCAGTGAAGTCGATGCGGCCATTGTTACCGGAACAGCCAAACTTGCTGCTCGGATTGTCGTTACACGGGACGGCGCAGTGAAATACGACAAAGAACTGGTGGTCGATGATTTTTGGGCGTCCTCCTTCATGGGGGCTACGGCAATCAGGCTGGCTGCTGCTCACTATGAAGGCTTGTACCGCAAGCTGGCGGCAAAGGTCTTGGACGACCCGCAGTTCCGCGCTGCGCTGGCGCCGCAGTAGACCGAGGACATGTTTGAAAAAACCGCCTGCCGGCGGTTTTTTTTCGTCCTGGATTGACGGTGCGTGCTTTGATACACCGTCAATTCAAGCTATCCATTACGTCTTCGTTTACATATTCGGATAATTCGGCCCGCCGCCGCCTTCCGGCGCGACCCAGACGATGTTCTGGCTCGGGTCCTTGATGTCGCAGGTCTTGCAATGCACGCAGTTCTGGGCATTGATTTGCAATTGATCCTGACCGTCGGTGTTCTTGATGAACTCGTACACGCCGGCCGGGCAATAGCGGCTCTCCGGTCCCGCATACAGCGCCAGATTGACATTGACCGGCACCGACGGATCTTTCAGCGTCAGGTGGATCGGCTGGTCTTCGCTGTGGTTGGTGTTGGAAATGAAGACTGAGGACAGGCGGTCGAAGGTCAGCTTGCCGTCCGGCTTGGGATAGGCGATCGGCTGGCACTGCGCCGCAGGCTTCAGGCATTCATGGTCGGCATGCGCATGATGCAGCGTCCATGGCGCCTTGCCACGCAATAACACCTGGTCGATGCCGAACATCAGCGAGCCGAGATACAGGCCTTTGCTCATCCAGGGCTTGAAATTGCGGGCCACGTGCAATTCTTCGTGCAGCGGCGATTGTTTGAACGCTTCCTGAAAGCTGCTCAGTTCATCGTGCTGGCGGGCCGCGCCGAGCGCTTCGAAGGTGGCGCCGGCGGCCAGCATGCCGCTGGCGATCGCGCTATGGCTGCCCTTGATGCGGCTGCCGTTCAGGAAGCCGGCTTCGCAACCGATCAGGGCGCCGCCGGCAAAGCTCAGCTTGGGCAGTGATTGCAGGCCGCCGGCCGTAATCGTACGCGCGCCATAAGCGAGGCGTTTGCCGCCTTCGAAAAACTTGCGGATTTCCGGGTGAGTTTTGTAACGCTGGAATTCTTCGTACGGCGACAGATAGGGGTTGCTGTAACTGAGGCCGACCACATAGCCGACCATGACCTGATTGTTTTCGAGGTGGTATAAAAACGAGCCGCCATAGGTGCTGGCGTCGAGCGGCCAGCCGGCCGTATGCACGACCAGACCGGGCTTGTGCATCTTGGGATCGATTTCCCACAATTCCTTCAAGCCCAGTGCATACACTTGCGGGTCGCGGCCGGCATCGAGCGCAAATTTTTCAATCAATTGCTTGCCGAGCTGGCCGCGCGAGCCTTCGGCGAACAAGGTGTATTTGGCCTGCAGTTCCATGCCGAGCTGGAAGGCGGCCGTCGGCTTGCCATCGCGGTCCAGTCCCATATTGCCGGTGGCAACACCGATTACGCTGCCGGCGTCGTCATACAAAATTTCATCGGCCGCAAAGCCGGGGAAGATATCGACGCCGAGGCCTTCGGCTTGCTGGCCCATCCAGCGCACCAGATTGGCCAGCGAAATGACGTAATTGCCTTCGTTATGAAAGCACTTGGGCAGCATCCAGACCGGGGTCTTGATGGCCGACGACGCGCCCAGAAACAGAAAACGGTCTTCGCTGACTGCGGTGTTGAGCGGGGCGCCGAGCTCTTTCCAGTTCGGGAACAGTTCGGTCAGGGCACCCGGGTCCATCACTGCGCCGGACAGGATGTGGGCGCCGATTTCGCCGCCTTTTTCAAGCACGCAGACCGAGATCTCGCGCTTTTTTTCGAGTGCCAGCTGTTTCAGCTTGATCGCCGCAGCCAGGCCGGCCGGGCCGCCGCCGACGATCACGACGTCGTATTCCATTGTTTCGCGCGGACCGTATTGTTCGAGCAAACTGCGATCTTTCATAGTGTAATCCTGGGATAGTTTATTGTTAGTATTATTCCATGGCACTTGCGTGCAAGTGCCGTGATCTTCCATATTGCGAGCCATGTTGCCCGCCATGTTGGGGCAGGCATTGGCGCCGTATCGCAAACAGCGATTTTCGCAGATTTGGCGCATTATTGCCGTGTCGTGCAATCATAACGCGACATTTTTATGTAATGATAACGTCTTCCAGAGTCAATCCTCTAAATTCACCGCATGCCAAGCCATGCAGGGAGCATATTGTGGGCATTGAAGTCAACTTCGAAGGCAAGGTTGCACTCGTTACCGGCGCTTCCAGCGGTCTTGGCGAGCGCTTTGCCAAGGTCCTGGCTGCCGCCGGCGCGCAAGTGGTGCTGGCTTCGCGCCGCACCGAACGGCTCAAGGAATTGCGCGCCGAAATCGAGGCCGAGGGTGGCGCCGCCCACGTGCTGGCGCTCGATGTCACCGATTATCCCAGCATCCGCTCGGCCATTGCGCATGCCGAAACCGAAGCCGGGCCGATCGATATTCTGGTCAATAATTCGGGCGTCTCGACTTCCAAGCGCTTGCTCGATGTGTCGCCCGAAGATTACGCCTTCGTGATGGACACCAATTTGCGCGGCGCCTTTTTCGTCGCCCAGGAAACCGCCAAGCGCATGATTGCGCGCGCCAAGGGCGACCCGAAAAAACAGCATCGCATCATCAACATCGCCTCGGTTGCCGGGCTGCGCACGATCTCGCAACTGGGCGTCTATTGCATGAGCAAGGCCGGCGTGATCCACATGACACGCGCCATGGCGCTCGAATGGGGGCGCCACGGCATCAATGTCAATGCGATTTGTCCCGGTTATATCAAGACCGAAATCAATGAAGATTATTTCGCTTCCGAACAAGGACAAAAGCTGATCGAATTGCTGCCGCGCAAGCGCACCGGCTTGCCGGAAGATCTTGATGGCTTGCTGCTGCTGCTGGCGGCCGACGAATCGCGCTTCATCAACGGTTCGATCATTACCGCCGATGACGGCTTGATGGCCAGCTGAGGATTGCGCGTGACTTCCGACATCATAAAAAAACAGGTCCATGTCTGCCACGTGACGATTCGCTGGGGCGATATGGATGCCTTGAGGCACGTCAACAATACTGTCTATTTCCGCTTCATGGAACAGGCCCGCATCGAATGGCTGGACCACGTTGGTTTTGTGCGCGAACCGGACGGCTGCGGCCCGGTCGTGGTCAACGCCCATTGCTCGTTCAACAAGCAGATGACCTATCCGGGCCAGGTCGAAGTGCGCACGCTGGTCGGCCCGCCCGGGCGTTCGAGTTTCGAAACCTATCATGAAATGCGCCTGCTCGACGCCGATGGCCAGCCTGGCGAGCAGGTCTACGCTGCCGGCGGCGCGAAAATCGTCTGGGTCGATTTTACGAAGCAGAAATCGGTGCCCTTGCCGCAGCAGGTGCTGGGCTGGCTCGAACAATAATGCTCTCAAAAGAACAGGCGCATGCGATAGCCGATGCCATTCTCGCAAGCGCGCGTTATCCCCGGGAAAATAGAATGGCATCGGCGGAGCGGCCAATTCCACCGCTATATCGATGCAAGGAATTGTCTGC
>JAIZVZ010000155.1 GCA_021768485.1 Oxalobacteraceae bacterium
TACCAGCCCGGCAGCAGCAGGCGGCACTGGCCCCAGGAAAAGCTCCAGGGGATGGCGCGCAGGTCTTCGATGCGGCGCGTCGATTTGCGCGAGGCCGGGCGCGAACCGAGGTTCAGTTCGGCGATTTCGGCAATCGGCGTGGCGGCAAAAAAATAATCGGTAAAGCCCGGCGTCTCATAGACCAGGTTGCGGTAGGCCGCATAGGCCAGGCGCGACAGTTCCGCCATGATCTGCTCGAATTTGGCCAGCCGGACGTCGTGATCGGGATCGGCCGGTTGCGGCATCAGGCTCGCCTCGAGCGTGGCCGCCACCAGCAATTCGAGGTTCAGGCGGCCGATTTCCGGATTCGAGAATTTGGAGGCGATGATTTCGCCCTGTTCGGTCAGCCGGATCTGGCCGTTGACGGTGCCCATCGGCTGCGCCAGGATCGCTTCGTAGCTCGGGCCGCCGCCGCGGCCGACCGTGCCGCCGCGCCCGTGGAACAGGCGCAGCTTGACGCCGGCGCCGTCGAACAATTTCACCAGCTTGGTTTCGGCAACGTACAGCTCCCAGTTGGACGTCAAAAAGCCGCCATCCTTGTTCGAATCGGAGTAGCCGAGCATGACTTCCTGCAGCTGGCCCTGCTTGGCGATCAGCCCTGCCACGAAGGGAATGGCCATCAGATCGGCCATGATGTCGGCGGCGCACTGCAGATCGGGAATGGTTTCGAACAGCGGAATGACCATCAGGTCCAGCGTGCTGCCGCCGTCGCCGTGCCAGTCGGTGCGCAGCAAGCCCATTTCCTTTTGCAGCAGCAGCACTTCGAGCAGGTCGGACACGGTTTCGGTGTGCGAGATGATGTAATTGCGGATCGCGCGTTCGCCGTAGCGCTGGCGGATGGCGCGCGCCACCTGCAAAATCGCCAGCTCGGAGCGGGTCTCTTCGCAGTAATCGAGATGCGGCGAATACAGCTGGCGCGGCTGCGTCAGTTCGCTCATCAGCAGCTCGATCTTGGCGCCGTCGTCGAGCGCCGAATAATCGGCCTCGACGCCGGCATTGGCGAACAATTCCTTGATCACGCGCTCATGGACATCGGAGGTCTGGCGCATGTCGAGCGAGGCCAGGTGGAAGCCGAAGATGTCGACCGCGCGCTGCATGGCGGCCAGGCGCGGCTTGATCAGCACCGCGCCATGATGCGAGGCCAGCGATTGCGCGATCAGCTGCAGGTCGGCGCCAAATTCGGCGGCATTGGCATACGGCGCGGCGCTGCCCACTTCGCGCCGCAAGATGTTGCTGGCGCTGAGCAGGCGCGAGGTCGCCGCCAGCCGCGCATACATGCCGATCAGGGCGCGCCGGTAGCCTTCGTCGCGGCGGTGCTCGGAGGTGTCGGGCGAGGCGTCGGCCAGCGCCTGCAGTTCGGGACTGACGCCGATCATCTGCATCGAGATCGACAGGTCCGAGCCGAGCGCGTGCACTTCCTCGAGATAGAAATCGAGGATGGTCGAGGCATGGCGCTTGAGCGCATGTTCCATGGTGCCGGCGTGGACGTTGGGGTTGCCGTCGCGGTCGCCGCCGATCCAGCTGCCCATCTGCACATACGGCAGCGGCCGCTGACCGCTGTCGGCCGCGACTGCCTGGGGCCCGAACTGGTCGGCGATGTCGTGGTCGATATCGTCGTACAGGGCCGGCAGTTCACGCAAGAAGGTGATCTGGTAATACGACAGCGCATTGTCGATTTCGTCGGCCACCGTCAGCTTGGAATAGCGCAGCATGCGCGTTTGCCACAATGTCGTGATGCGCGCGTGCAGCAGTTCGGTATTGGCGTTCAGTTCCTTGGCCGTCAGCGGGCGGTCGCGCTCAGCCAGCAGCACGGCGATTTCGTGCTCGGCATTGAGGATGCTCTTGCGCTGCACTTCGGTCGGATGCGCGGTCAGCACCGGCGAAATCAGGGCCTGGCTGAAAAAATCGCGCACACTGGCCGCTTTGACGCCGGCCGCCGCCAGCTTGGTCAGCGCAAAGGCCACGCTGCCTTGTTGCGCCGGCGCCGCCGCCAGCAGGTGGGCGCGCCGGCGCCGGTTGTTGTGCTGGTCTTCGGCGATATTGGCCAGGTGCGAAAAATAGGAAAACGCGCGCACCACCGAAATGGTCTGCTCGCGCGTCAGCGCCTTGAGCAGCGCATCGAGCTCGGCCGCCGCCTGCACATCGGCTTCGCGCCGGAAACGTACGGCGGTCTGGCGGATGTTTTCGACCAGCGTATAGATGTCGTCGCCTTCCTGGTCGCGCAAGACGTCGCCGAGCAGGCGTCCGAGCAGGCGGATATCTTCTTTGAGCGGGGCGTCGTTGTCTGCTTCGCGCGCAACGTCGGACTTTGGATCGTCATTGATGTGTTCTGCCATGATGCTCGATAAAAGTAGTGTTTGAATAAACAAAATGGCTTATGGCCGGAAGATGGTGCGGCGCGCATGATAAAATTTGTGATCTCGGCTGCGCGTCTCCTGGAACAGTGCTAAAAGTATAGCGCATCGCGCTTGCTGCGAATGATCTTATTATTTTAATATCTAAACAGTGCCGGTCTTTTCATGAAAGTTCCGCTTTGAACGCTTCGATCGATTTGAATGCTTCGATTTCCCCTGCGCCGACCAGGCTGGTGATTGCTTCGCGCGAAAGCCGCCTGGCCATGTGGCAGGCCGAACACGTGCGTGCCGCGCTGGCGCGCCTGTATCCGCAATGCCGGATCGAGATCGTCGGCATGACGACGCGCGGCGACCAGATACTCGACCGCAGCCTGTCCAAGGTCGGCGGCAAGGGCTTGTTCGTCAAGGAGCTCGAACATGCCATCGCCGCCGGCAGCGCCGACCTGGCCGTGCATTCGCTCAAGGATGTGCCGATGGAGTTGCCCGACGGTTTTGAGCTGGCCGCCGTGCTCGAGCGCGAAGATGCGCGCGACGCCTTCGTTTCCAACCTCTACGACAGCCTCGAGCAGTTGCCCGAAGGCGCCGTGGTCGGCACCAGCAGCCTGCGCCGGCAGTCGCAGCTGGCGGCGCGTTTCCCGCACCTGGTGATCGAGCCGCTGCGCGGCAATCTCGATACCCGGCTGGCCAAGCTCGA
>JAIZVZ010000027.1 GCA_021768485.1 Oxalobacteraceae bacterium
CTCAAGAAAGCCAGGATTCCGGTCTCGATCAAGGAATTCCTGGTGCTGCTCGAAGCGCTGCAAAAACAGGTGATCGGGCCTTCGCTCGACGACTTCTATTTCCTGGCGCGGCTGTCGCTGGTCAAGGACGAAGCGTATTTCGATAAATTCGACCGCGCCTTCGGCCAGTATTTCAAGGGCGTGACGACCCTGGACGAACACGCCGAAGTACCGCTCGACTGGCTGACCGCGCAATTGCTGCGCCAGCTGTCGCCGGAGCAGATCGCCGAACTCGAAAAATTCGGCTACGACAAGCTGCAGGAACGCTTGCGCGATCTGCTCAACGAGCAAAAAGAACGGCACGAAGGCGGCAATAAATGGATAGGCACGGGCGGCACCTCGCCCTTCGGCAACAGCGGCACCAATCCCGAAGGCATACGCATCGGCGGCCAGAGCACCAATGGCACGGCGGTCAAGATCTGGGAGCAGCGCAGTTACCGCGACTACGATGCCGAGCGCGAACTGGGCACGCGCAATATCAAGGTCGCGCTGCGGCGCCTGCGCAAATTTGCGCGCCAGGGCCAGGATTGCGAACTGGCGCTCGACGCCACCATCCGCGCCACCGCCAACAATGCCGGCTACCTCGACATCAAAATGCAGCCCGAGCGCAAGAACCGCATCAAGGTCTTGATGCTGCTCGACGTCGGCGGCAGCATGGACGGCCATATCGCACGCGTCGAACAATTGTTTTCGGCGGCCCGCAGCGAATTCAAGCATCTCGATTTTTATTACTTCCACAACTGCGTCTACGATTTTTTGTGGAAGGAAAATTACCGGCGCGGCGCCGAGCGCTTCGACAGCTGGGACATCTTGCGCACCTATGCGCCCGACACCAAACTGATCTTCGTCGGCGACGCCGCCATGAGCCCCTATGAAGTGATGCAGGCCGGCGGCTCGATCGAATACAACAATGCGGAAGCCGGCAGCGTCTGGCTGAGCCGCTTCACGCACGCCTTCCCCGATTTCGTCTGGCTTAACCCGGAGCCGGAGCAGACCTGGCCACACCGGCAATCGATCTCGCTGATCCGGCAATTGATGGACCAGCGCATGTATCCGCTGACCCTTAGCGGACTCGAAGCCGGCATGCGCAGACTGAGCAAGTGAGCGAAGTCAGTGAGCAAATTCACTGCGCGATATCAATAAACGAAAAAGCCGGCGGCACCGCACCGCCCGCCGCTAGCGGATCGGCATGAATTTGCGCAGCGCGCCGAGCACCTGCGGCGCCGTCAGCGGCTTGTCGAGCAAGCCGTCATAGCCGGCCTGCCGGGCGCGGGCGCTGTCGTGCGCAAAGCCGGGCCCGTTCAAAAACACGACCGCCGTCTTGGTCGCCGCATTATTATTCTTGATCGCGGTGCACAGCAGATAGGGATCGAGGCCAGAGACGCTGGTATTGATCAGCACCACCGCCACCGGACTGCGATTGCAGATATTGACGGCCGCATCGGCGCCGCCGGCCCACGCCACTTCGATCCGCTGACGCGCCAGCAACTGCGCCAGCGTATCGCGAAAAGCGCTGCTGCGGTCGACCACCAGCACGCCGCCGCGGGCCGGCGCCCGCCGCATCTGCAGATAATCGGCCGGATCGCTGAGGTCGATATCGACGCGCTCGCGCCGGCGCCGTTCCGGCACCGCCACCCGCTCATGCGCCGCCAGCCTGGCCAGCGCATCGGCGCGGCGCGCAATCAGCAGCTTGAGGGCCGCAAACAGGGCTGCGCGCTGCAGCGGACGCGCCACGGCAGGATAAGGCAGGGCCAGCTCCAAATTGCCAATAAGCAATACCGGCCTGGCATCGCCGACATGCAGATCGGCCAGCACGGCCAGCGCCTTGGCCTGCTCGGCATTGACCAGATAGAAGTCCGGATCTTGCAGGCTATCAACTGCCAGCGACTGCAAGGTAAAGCCATCGGCGGCCTGCTCGGCGGCAGAAAAATGGCTGTTCAAAAGCGCGGCCTCGTCGGACTCGAAACCGATCAGCCGAATTGCAAAGGGGAAAGTGGCCGCAGTCATAGGCATACATTCATGGGCATACAGTCATGGGCATACAGTCATGGGCGTATAGTTATGGGCTTACAGTACAAGTGTCGATACAGATCTCAAGCCGCTGCGCGCCATTTTGACAGCTTATCGCTGGCCGTGGCAGATATCGGCGGGACAAATCGATTTAAGTGAAATAATTATCAAAAAATCAAGCAAGCGCCAAAATCCGGTACAAGCGCGCGAATTTCATTAGAATGCTAACTCTTTAATGAAATGCAAGCTCGATCAGGCACTCTCAACTTCATGGCAACCAGAAAATCCGCATCCGCATCCGATTACAGTGAATCGTCGATCCGCGTCCTCAAGGGCCTGGAACCGGTCAAGCAGCGCCCCGGCATGTACACGCGTACCGAAAATCCGCTGCACATCATCCAGGAAGTGATCGACAACGCCTCCGACGAAGCGCTCGGTGGCTATTGCCAGAATATCATCGTCACCGTCAATACCGACGGCAGCGTCAGCGTCGAAGACGATGGCCGCGGCATTCCGGTCGGCCTGCATCCGGACGAACATGTGCCGACCGTCGAAATCGTGTTTACGCGCCTGCATGCCGGCGGCAAGTTCGACAAGGGCAGCGGCGGCGCCTATGCCTTTTCGGGCGGCCTGCACGGGGTCGGCGTGTCGGTCACGAATGCCCTCTCCAAACGGCTGGAAATCACGGTCTGGCGCAAGGACGAGCACGGCAACGGCACCCATAGACTGGTGTTTGCCGATGGCGACGTGCTCGAGCCATTGCGCTCGGAAGCGGCCCACGGCAAAAAGAGCGGGACGCTGGTGACGGCCTGGCCCGATCCGAAATATTTCGATTCCCCCGTCATTTCAATCAGCGAATTGCAGCGCCTGCTGCGCTCGAAAGCCGTGCTGTTGCCGGGCGTCAAGGTCACCCTGGTCAATGCCAAGACCGGCGATACGCAAACCTGGCAATACGAACAGGGCTTGCGCGGTTATCTGGTCGAAGCGCTGGCCCAGGTATCGAATGGCGAGACCGTCATTCCGCTGTTCGAAGGTGCGCAATATGCGAGCGCCGATGCCGACGGCTTTGCCGAAGGCGAAGGCGCGGCCTGGGTCGTGGCCTGGACCGAGGAAGGGGCGGTGGTGCGCGAATCGTATGTCAACCTGATTCCGACCTCGAACGGCGGCACGCACGAATCGGGTCTGCGCGAAGGCCTGTTCGGCGCCGTCAAAAGCTTCGTCGAAATGCATTCGCTGCTGCCAAAGGGCGTCAAACTGCTGCCCGAAGACGTTTTTGCGCGCGTCTCCTTCGTCTTGTCGGCCAAGGTGCTCGACCCGCAATTCCAGGGCCAGATCAAGGAGCGCCTCAATTCGCGCGACGCCGTGCGCCTGGTCTCGTCCTTCGTGCGGCCGCCGCTCGAACTGTGGCTCAATGAGCATGTGGACTACGGCAAGACACTGGCCGAGCTGGTGATCCGGCAGGCGCAATCGCGCCTGCGCTCGCTGCAAAAAGTGGAAAAGAAAAAATCGTCGGGCGTGGCTGTACTGCCCGGCAAACTGACCGATTGCGAATCGAACGACATCAAGCGCAACGAACTGTTTCTGGTCGAGGGCGACTCGGCCGGCGGCTCGGCCAAGATGGGCCGCGACAAGGAATTCCAGGCCATCCTGCCGCTGCGCGGCAAGGTCCTCAATTCCTGGGAAACCGACAAGGACCGCCTGTTCGCCAACAACGAGATCCACGACATGGCCGTGGCCATCGGCGTCGATCCGCATGCGGTCGGCGACACGCCCGACATGAGCGGCCTGCGCTACGGCAAGATCTGCATTCTGTCCGATGCCGACGTCGACGGTTCGCACATCCAGGTCTTGCTGCTGACGCTGTTTTTCCGCCACTTCCCGCGCCTGATCGAAAACGGCCATATCTGTATCGCCCGCCCGCCGCTGTTCCGGGTCGATGCACCGGCGCGCGGCAAGAAGCCGATCCAGAAAATCTATGCGCTCGATGCGGCCGAACTGAGCGCCATCGAAGACAAGCTGCGCAAGGAAGGCGTGCGCGACGGCGCCTGGGGCATTTCGCGCTTCAAGGGCCTTGGCGAAATGAATGCCGAGCAGCTGTGGGAAACCACCATGAATCCGAGCACCCGGCGCCTGCTGCCGGTCTCGCTGGGCGACTTCGACCAGTCGCATGCGGCCTCGCGCTTCAATATGTTGATGGGCAAGGGCGAAGCGGCGGCGCGCCGCGCCTGGATCGAAGAACACGGCAATGAGGCCGAAGCCGATATCTGAGGCAGCGTGCGCAGGCAGGAAAAAACGGCGCATTCAGGCCAGTTGAATCATTTTTTAGAATCGAAACCAGAAAACCATGTCCGATCAAGCCAGTCTTTTTGAAGCCGAGCCGGCCGAGCCAGGCGATACCGAAACCCTGACCTTATCCACTTTTGCCGAACGCGCCTATCTCGAATACGCGATCTCGGTGGTCAAGGGCCGCGCCCTGCCCGACGTCTGCGACGGCCAGAAGCCGGTCCAGCGCCGCATTCTGTATGCGATGAGCGAACTCGGGCTCGAATCGGGCGCCAAGCCGCGCAAATCGGCGGCGGTGGTCGGCGACGTGCTCGGCAAACTGCACCCGCACGGCGACCAGTCGGTCTACGATGCGCTGGTGCGCATGGCGCAGGATTTCTCGCTGCGCTATCCGCTGATCGACGGCCAGGGCAATTTCGGCTCGCGCGACGGCGACGGCGCCGCCGCCATGCGCTATACCGAAGCGCGCCTGACGCCGATCGCGCGCCTGCTGCTCGACGAAATCAGGCAGGGCACGGTCGACTTCCAGCCCAATTACGATGGTTCGACCACCGAGCCGAAGCTGTTGCCGGCGCGCCTGCCGATGCTGCTGCTGAACGGCGCCTCCGGCATTGCGGTCGGTCTGGCCACCGAAATCCCCTCGCATAATCTGCGCGAAGTGGCGCAGGCGGCGGTCGCCCTGATCAAGAATCCGGCCCTTTCGCACCAGGCCTTGATGGCGCTGGTTCCCGGTCCCGATTTCCCCGGCGGCGGCCAGATCATCACCCCGGCGCAAGCGATCGCCGACATGTACGAACACGGCCGCGGCAGCATGAAGGTGCGCGCCCGCTGGAAAATCGAAGAGCTGGCGCGCGGCCAGTGGCAGGCGGTGGTCACCGAACTGCCGCCGGGCACCTCGTCGCAAAAAGTGCTCGAGGAAATCGAAGAACTGACGAATCCGAAAATCCGGCTCGGCAAAAAAGCGCTGTCGTCGGACCAGTTGACCAATAAACAAACCATTCTGGCCTCGCTCGACACCATCCGCGACGAATCGGGACGCGACGCGCCTGTGCGCCTGGTGTTCGAGCCGAAATCGAAAAACGTCGACCAGACCGAATTCATGCACATGCTGCTCGCGCATACCTCGCTCGAGTCGAGTGTGTCGATCAATCTGGTGATGATAGGCGGCGATGGCCGGCCGCGGCAAAAAGGCTTGCTGACGATTTTGCAGGAGTGGATCGACTTCCGCTTCACGACCGTCACCCGGCGCACCCAGTTCAAGCTCGGCAAGGTCGACGACCGCATCCACATCCTCGAAGGACGCGAGGCGATTCTGCTCAATATCGACAAGGTGATCCGCATCATCCGCGAATCGGACGAGCCGAAGCCGGCTTTGATGGGCGCCTTCAAGCTGTCCGAACGGCAGGCCGACGACATCCTCGAAATCCGCCTGCGCCAGCTGGCGCGGCTGGAAACCATCAAGATCCAGCAAGAGCTGGCCGAGCTGCGCAAGGAAAAAACGCTGTTGCACGACCTGCTCGACAATCCGGCCTCGATGAAGCGCGCCATCATCCGCGAAATCGAAGCCGACCAGAAGACCTTCGGCGCCAGCGACGAACGCCGCACCCTGATCGAAGAAGCGCAGCGCGCCACGCTCGAGCAGAAAGTGATCGACGAACCGGTCACGGTCGTCATTTCCGAAAAAGGCTGGGTCCGCGCCCGCACCGGCATCGGCCACGACATCGGCCAGTTCAGCTTCAAGGCCGGCGATACGCTGTACGGCGCCTTCGAATGCCGCACGGTCGACCATTTGCTGGTATTCGGCTCGAACGGCAAGATCTATTCGGTGCCGGTATCGGCGCTGCCGGGCGCGCGCGGCGATGGCGTGCCGATCACGACCCTGATCGAACTGAGCAGCGGCACCCAGATCCTGCATTATTTCGCCGGCGATCCGGAGACCACGCTATTGCTGTCGTCCTCGGCCGGCTACGGCTTTTGCGCCAGGGCGGCCGACATGCTCAGCCGCATCAAGGGCGGCAAGGCCTTCATGACGCTCGACGACTGCGACTTGCCGCTGGCGCCGAAGGTGGTGGCGGCCAATGCCAGCGCCATCGCCTGCCTGTCGGCCAAGGGCCGCTTGCTGGTATTCGGTCTCGACGAAATCAAGACCCTGTCCAGCGGCGGGCGCGGCGTGATTCTGATGGATCTGGAAGACAAGGAATGCCTGCTGGCCGCGCAACCGGTCAGCCAGAAAGGGGTGCAGGTCGCCGGTCTCGGACGCGGCGGCAAACCGCAGCAACTCCACCTCTCGGCCAGCGGCCTGGCGCCACATATCGGCAAGCGGGCGCGCAAGGGCAAGGCGCTCGAATCGCGCATCAAGGCCGATAGCCTGACGGCATTAGGTTGACGTCGAATCGAGGAGGGCCGGCCGCATCGGTCCGGCCCGACAAGCGGCCAAAGCCGGCTATTCAAGGTCGGCTATTCAAGGTCGGCTATTCAAGGCCGGCTATTGCCCGATGATGACTTTATCGACGAAGTAGTCGGTGTCGCCGAAACACGAGCCCGGCAAACCCTTGTGCTGGGCATACGAGAGGATCACGCGCTTGCCGGGATAGAGCCGCAGCTGCTGGGCCACGGCTTCGTCGCGCACCGTGAATTCGAATTTTTCGGGCACCACGCCGGGCAGCGTAGTCAATAACAGCTCACCTTCCCAGGTCTTGCACAGCCAGCCCTTCTTGGAAAACTTCTGGATATAGCCGGCCCGTTCGCCGTCCGAATACGACCAGTGCAGGGCAATCCAGACATAGGCGGCAAACAGCGCCAAAGCGAGCGCCAGCACGGCGACCAGCGTCAGTTTGATACGCCCCGATACCCTCATGCCCGATACCTCTCCATGAATTTGCGCCGCCGATAACGAATCGACGAAAATAACGATAATACAATGAATGCGACGCCAGACAGGCCGGTAATCCATTCTGGGATGGAATATTTCACGCCTGCCAGCATGATCAGGGCCAGGATGCCGATCGCATAATGGGCGCCATGCTCCAGATAGACGTAGTGCTCGAGCGTCCCCTTTTCGACCAGATAGACAGTCATCGAACGCACATACATGGCGCCGATGCCCAGCCCCAGCATGATGATGACGACATCGCTGGTGATGGCGAAAGCGCCGATCACGCCGTCGAAACTGAAGGATGCGTCGAGTATTTCCAGATACAAGAAGCCACCCAGACTGCCGCGCTGGATGGCCTTGCCGAATTGCGGATCGATTTCCTTGTCTTCGAGCAGGCTATTGATGAAACCGACCCCGACATAGACCACCACGCCGAGCACGCCGGCCATCAGCACCGCCAGCTTGCTGGCGTCGGGCGCCATGCCGACGCAGGCGAACGCGGCCAGCAGCGTCACGAAGATCGCCAGGCCGTCGGTACCGTAGTCGCCGAGCTTTTTTTCGATCGCGCCGAGCCAGTGCAATTCTCTTTTGTCGTTAAACAGAAAATGTAAAAACACGAGCAGCAGAAACGTGCCGCCGAACGCGGCCACTTCGGCGTGATGCGCGTTGAGGCGGCGCGAATATTCGAGCGGGGTGTCGATCGCCAGATGCCAGACGTCGAACAAGCCCATGCCGGTGGCGACCGCCACGATCAGCAAGGGAAACAGCAGGCGCATCGCAAATACGGCAACCAGAATGCCGACCGTCAAAAACAGATTTTTCCAGAAATCGCTCCAGTTGCGCAACATGGCCGCGTTGACCACCGCATTATCGAACGACAGCGACACTTCCATGATGCCCAGCACGACCGCAATAAACATCGACTGCAAGGCGCCCTGCAAGCCGGCGAGCGTGTAGCCCCACCAGGCCGCCACGGCCATCAGGATGGCGGTAACGAGAAACGAAACTCTGAAGTGTTGCATGGGCCTCCGGCTGAATGTCTTGCACTGACTGTATATGCTATTTTAAGTGTTTTGCCGCGGCACCGCGACCGAAACATGGCCGCAGCGTCGGCTAAAAGTGGCGCTTTTTACCGACAGCCGCCGCTCGCGGTACAATCGGGGCTGCCGTCCCCCGAATGGATTCGACCATGCTGCCAGTTCGCCGCGCGGCGCCAATGCTGCGCTATTCGCTTTATTGCTTGCTATGCGCTCTGGGCGGGCTGCTGACGCCCATTGCCCAGGCTGCCGACAGCCTGCCTTTCGATTCGACCGCCCAGCGCCTGCTGGCCTGCACCGCTTGCCACGGGCCTCAGGGCCGGGCCGGACGCGACGCCTATTACCCGCGCATCGGCGGCAAGCCGGAAGGCTATCTGTATAACCAGCTGCGCAATTTCCGCGACGGCCGCCGCCAATATCCGCAAATGACGTATTTGCTGGACCAGCTGTCCGACGCTTATCTGCACGAGATTGCGCATTATTTTGCCAGTCAACATCCGCCCTATCCGCCGCCACCCGCGGTCGAGGCGACGCCGGCCGAACTTGAACTCGGCCGCCAGCTGGCAACGCGCGGCGCGGCCGGAAAAAATATTCCGGCCTGCACGGCCTGCCATGGCGCGCGCCTGACCGGCGTCGCGCCGGCCATTCCGGGTCTGCTCGGTTTGCCGCGCGACTATATCAATGCCCAATTCGGCGCCTGGCGAAACAATACCCGCCGCGCCGCCAGCCCCGATTGCATGGCACAGATCGCCAACCGGCTGTCGCTGGCCGAGATCAACGCCGCCTCGGCCTGGCTGTCGAGCCAGGCGCTGCCGGCGGACCCGACGCCGGCGCCGCGCGCGAGCGCCAAATTGCCGCTGGCCTGCGGCAGTGTGACGCCATGAAGCGGCGGCCGCTGATTGCCGCCGGGCTGCTGGTGCTGCTGGTGCTGAGCCTCGCCTTGCTGTCCATGCCGATGACCGGCGCTGATGGCTGGCCGCAAATCCCCGGTTTCGCCGCGCGCGACACGGCACCGCCGGCCGCTGCCGATGCCCGCGCCGACGCCGCCGCGCAAGTGGCGCGCGGCGCGTATCTGGCGCGCGCCGGCGATTGCATGGCTTGCCACACCGCACGCGGCGGTGCCGCCTATGCCGGCGGACGGGCGATCGCCACCCCGTTCGGTGAAATCGTCTCGCCCAATATCACGTCCGACCGCCAGACCGGCATCGGCAACTGGAGCAAGGATGATTTCTGGAATGCCCTGCATCACGGCCGCTCGAAAGACGGCCGTTTGCTGTATCCGGCTTTTCCCTACACGAATTACACGAAGATCACGCGCGCCGATGCCGATGCCTTGCACGCCTATCTGGCCGGTGTCGCACCGGTCTCGCAGCCGTCGCAGCCGCACCGCCTGCGTTTTCCCTACGACAGCCAGATCGCGCTGGCGGCCTGGCGCGCCCTGTATTTCAGGCCCGGCCAGTTCATCAGCGACCGCACGCAAAGCGCCGCATGGAACCGCGGCGCTTATCTGGTCGAAGGCCTCGGTCACTGCAGCGCCTGCCACAGCAGCCGCAACGCGCTCGGCGCCACCGACGACGACGGCAAGCTGAGCGGCGGCCTGATCCCGGTCGCCAACTGGTACGCGCCCTCGCTCAATTCGAGCCGCGAAGCCGGCCTTGGCAATTGGACGCAGGCGCAAATCGTCGCCCTGCTACGCGACGGCATCAGCGAACGCGGCGCAATTTTCGGTCCGATGGCGGAAGTGGTGCGCGAAAGCCTGCAATACCTGTCGGCCGACGACATGGCGGCCATGGCCGTCTACCTGAAGGCCATTCCCGACAGCGCCGCCGCCGTGCAGGAGCGGCCGCTGGTGGCCAGGCACGAGACGCAGCAAGTTCTGATGCGCGGCGCCCGCCTGTACCGCACGCAATGCGCCGAGTGCCATGGCGCCGATGGCCGCGGCAAGCCGCCGGCCTATCCGGCGCTGGCCGGCAACCGCGCCATCATCATGCACGCCGCCATCAATCCGATCCGCATGGTCATCAACGGCGGCTTCCCGCCCGGCACAAAAGGCAATCCGCGTCCGTACGGCATGCCGCCGTTCGGCGCCGTGCTCGACGATGGCGAGGTGGCGGCCGTGGTCTCGTATATCCGCAGCGAATGGGGCAACGACCGCCAGAGCGGCCAGGCGGCGCTGGTGACGGCGGCCGAAGTCAACCGCTACCGCAGCGTGCCGCTCGACTGAGCCGCCTGGCCAGCAGCCAGGCGCCGCAAGCTTAACGGACCAGCGCCTTGATCACCGCCCACTGGCGGCGCGAGATCGGCAGCCGCTCCTCGCTGCCGCGCAACAGCACTTGCCAGACTTCCTGGCCTTTTTCGCCGTCCGGGCCGGGCGCGCCGCTACTGCTGCGTTCGACGCCGGCAATCGCGGCGCGCGCCACCAGGGCGTTCCGGTGCACGCGCACAAAAGTGGCCGCCAGTTCCTCTTCGATCGACAACAGCGACTCTTCGATCAGATAATCGCGGCCGGCGGTGCGCAGCGTGATGTATTTTTGCTGGGCCTTCAGATACAGTACCTCGGCCACCGGCACCAGCAAGACGCGGCCTTTTTCCGCGACCGAAAAATGCTGGCGCCGGGCGCCGAGGGTTGCCGCCGTTGCCGCGGCTGTCACTGTCATCGTCGCCGGCGCGCCGCGCAGCGCCAGCACACGCGCGATGGCTTGCTGCAAACGCGAGGCGCGTACCGGCTTGAGCAGATAATCGAGCACCCCTACTTCGAAGGCGGCCAGCGCATGGGCGTCAAAAGCGGTAATGAAAATGACGGCCGGCGCCGCGCCGTCGAGGGCCGCGATGCGGGCCGCCACCGCGATCCCGCTCTCGCCCGGCATCTGAATGTCGAGCAGGACGACGGCCGGGGCATGGGTCTGTATGGCCGCCAGTGCCTCAACGCCGTTGCCGGCCTCGGCCACCACCTGCCAGTTGGCGCATTGCGGCTCGTCGGCGGCCAGCTCGCTGAGCATGCGGCGCAGGCGCAGGCGGGCCGGCGCTTCGTCGTCGACGATCAGGATGCCGGCCGTCCGCCCCTGGGCGCTCATGGCAACACCGAAGCAACAGCGGCAGCCGGCGCCAGATGGCGAACCGGAAAACGCAGCCGCACTTCGAAGCGGCCATCGGCGACGGCAGTCGTCAGGTCGGCCTCGACGTCGTACAGCAAGGCCAGCCGCTCGCGGATATTCTCGAGTGCCATGTGGCTGCCCGCATTGCCGCCGCCGCCATCGCCGTCATGCACGGGATTGCCGATCAGGAGCTGCACGCGGTCCAGCGTGCGCGACACGGCGATGTCGATGATGGCCGGCGCCAGCGCCGGTTCGACGCCGTAATGCACGGCGTTTTCCAGCAGCGGCTGCAGCAACAGCGCCGGCACTTGCAGCGTGCGCAGGGTCTGCTCGCTCAACTGGCCGAGATCCCAGCGCATCTGCAGGCGTTCGCCAAGGCGGATTTTTTCGATCGACAGATATTGCTTGCTCAAGGCGATTTCCTGCGCGAGGCTGGTCAGCACGCGCTGGTCCTGCATCAAGACCCGGAACAGATCGGCCAGATCTTCGAGCGTCGCCTCGGCCTGGCGCGGCTGTTCGCGGATCAGCGACAAGACCGCATTCAGGCTGTTGAATAAAAAATGCGGCCTGATTCGTGCCTGCAAGGCTTGCAGGCGCGCTTCGGCCAGGGCCGGCGAAAAAGCGCGGGCCCGCAAATGAAAATAGTATTGCAACAATACGCCAGACACGGCGGCCAGCCAGATCGCCTTGTACGCTGCCGGCGCCTGGCCCTGGCTACTGCCGAGCAAGCCGTCGAGCCCGGCCAGCATTTGCAGCAGCACGCCGACGACGGCCGCCGGCAAGGCCGCGCCAAGCAGCCATTGCCAGGCCACAGGCCAGTGCCAGCGCTGAGCCAGCGCGCGCGCGCCGCACCAGGCCGCCAGCGAAGCGAGTGTCCCCCATTCAAGCAACATGGCATGGTCGAGAAAAATTTGCACCAAAACGGTGCGATCAGTCGCCACCATCGCGCAGCCCAGCAAAAACGCCAGATTGACGGCCGCCAGCGTCCGAAACACCACGCCGGTATTGCCGCCGTCGGGAATGGCGTTGCTCCAGCCGGCCGAGACAGCTTGTTTATCGCGCCTCATCGTATAAAGCATTCACGTTCATGCAGACACATTCAGGGCAGTCCTGGCAAATTTTACAAGTTTAGATAAAAAAACGCGCCGGACGACCGCCGCCACCGGCCCGCTTGCAACTCAATTTCGTCGCGCCCGGCTTTGTTCGCTATAATCGGCTATTGTCCGATTTACCTTATCCCGAGATTATGACAGCACAATTATCCAAAAAGAGCGAAGCCTGGTCGGCGCGTTTTTCCGAACCGGTTTCCGATCTTGTGAAACGCTACACCGCCTCGATCTCATTCGATTACCGCCTGGCCCGCTTCGACATCGCCGGTTCGCTGGCACACGCCGAAATGCTGCACGCCCAGCATATCATCAGCAGCGAGGATTTTGCCGAGATCAACCGCGGCATGGCCCAGATCAGCGCCGAAATCGATGCCGGCAAGTTCGAATGGCTGCTCGACCTCGAGGATGTGCATCTGAATATCGAAAAACGCCTGACCGAACTGGTCGGCGATGCCGGCAAGCGCCTGCACACGGGGCGTTCGCGCAACGACCAGGTGGCCACCGACATCCGCCTCTACCTGCGCGACGCCATCGACAATATCGGCCTCTTGCTGCGCGACTTGCGCCTGGCCCTGCTGAACCTGGCCGAACGCCACAGCGGCACCATCATGCCCGGCTTTACCCATATGCAGGTGGCGCAGCCGATCACCTTCGGCCACCACATCCTGGCCTATGTCGAAATGTTCGGCCGCGACGGCGAGCGCATGCTCGACTGCCGGCGCCGCGTCAACCGCCTGCCGCTCGGCGCCGCCGCGCTGGCCGGCACCACCTTCCCGATCGACCGCGAGCGCGTCGCCCGCACGCTCGGCTTCGACGACGTCTGCCACAATTCGCTCGATGCCGTCTCGGACCGCGATTTCGCCATCGAATTTTGCGCCGCCGCCGCGCTGGTGATGACGCATGTCTCGCGCATGTCGGAAGAGCTGGTGATCTGGATGAGTCCGCGGGTCGGCTTCATCGACATCGCCGACCGCTTTTGCACCGGCTCCTCGATCATGCCGCAAAAGAAAAACCCGGACGTGCCGGAACTGGCGCGCGGCAAGACCGGCCGCGTCAACGGCCATCTGGTGGCCCTGCTGACCCTGATGAAAGGCCAGCCGCTCGCTTACAACAAGGATAATCAGGAAGACAAGGAACCGCTGTTCGATACCGTCGATACGGTGGTCGACACCTTGCGCATCTTCGCCGACATGGCCGGCGGCATCAGCGTCAAGGACGACGCCATGCGCGATGCCGCGCTGCAGGGCTTTGCCACCGCCACCGACCTCGCCGACTATCTGGTCAAGAAGGGCCTGCCGTTCCGCGACGCCCACGAGGCGGTCGCGCGCGCGGTGCGCCGCTGCGTCGACCGCGGCTGCGACCTGACCGATCTGACGCTGGCCGAGATGCAGGAATTCTCGCGCCTGATCGGCGACGACGTCTACGACGTGCTGACGCTGGAAGGCTCGGTGGCGGCCCGCAACCATATCGGCGGCACCGCCCCCGAACAGGTCAGGGCGGCCATCGAACGCGTGCGCGCATTGCTGGCGTCGCACTGACCGCGGGGAATACAACAGGTAATGCCACAAACGCGGCCGGCATGCTGCTAATTAGCAACTGCCGGCCGCCAGCATGGTTCAGTTACCGGCAACAACCATGTTTTCGATCAGGATCGAGCCGGTATGCTTGCTGCCGCGGTCGAGGACGTCGGCGCCGATGGCGACGATGTGCTGGAACATCTGCTTCATATTGCCGGCAATCGTGATTTCTTCGACCGGATAGGCAATCACGCCATTTTCGACCCAATAGCCGGAAGCGCCGCGCGAATAGTCGCCGGTCACATAATTGGTTCCCTGCCCCATCAGCTCGGTCACCAGCAAGCCCGTGCCCATTTTCCTGAGCATGGCTTCGAAATCGTCGTCGGCCCGGGTCAGGCTCGAGTTCAGTTTCAGATTGTGCGAACCACCGGCATTCCCGGTGGTTTTCATGCCCAGCTTGCGGGCCGAATAACAGGACAGGAAATAGCCCTGCACCACGCCATCCTTGACCACTTCGCGTTTGTGGGTGCGCACCCCTTCCTCGTCGAACGGCGCCGAACCGATGGCGCCGATCTGATGCGGGTCTTCCAGAATCTGAATATGCGAAGGAAATACCTGCTGACCGAGCGAATCGAGCAGGAAAGTCGATTTGCGGTACAGCGCGCCGCCCGAGACCGCTTGCACGAACGTGCCCAGCAGGCCGGCCGCCAGCGGCGCCTCGAACAGCACAGGACAGGTGCGGGTGTCGAGCTTGCGGGCATTTAGACGCGCCAGCGCGCGCTCGGCGGCATAGCGGCCGATCGCTTCCGGCTCGGCCATTCTCCGCGCATCGCGCACCGAGGAATACCAGTCGTCGCGCTGCATTCTGGCGCCCTTGCCGGCAATCGGCGCAATCGACATCGTGTGCCGCGAATACGGATAACCGCCGCAAAAGCCGCGCGAATTGGCGGTCACGAAATGCGACTGCTGGGCATGCACGCCCGCCCCTTCGCTATTGGTGATGCGCGGATCGACCGCAAACGCGGCCGCTTCGCAGCGCAGGGCCAGCGCCACCGCTTCTTCGGTGGAGACCGTCCACGGATAGCATAAGCGAAGGTCGACCGGGTACATTTCGAGCAGCTCGGCCTCCGGCAGGCCGGCGCAATCGTCCTCTGCCGTGAAACGCGCGATATTGTAGGCGGCGTCGACCGTGGCCCGCAGCGCCTTTTCGGAAAAGTCGGAGGTGCTGGCATTGCCGCGTTTTTGACCGATATACACGGTCACGCCCATGCCTTTATCCTTGTTTTGCTCGATCGTCTCGATTTTCCCCTTGCGCACGGACACCGACAGGCCGCTGCCCTCGCTGAACTCGACCGCGGCATCGGAAGCGCCTTTTTCTTGGGCAAAATGCAACACATCGCGCGCCAATTGCTTTAATTGGTCCTGGGTATGGATAAATACGGAATCATTCATATGCTCATTTCTGAAAGGCGCTAAAACAGTTATGATAGCAGTCGTTTACAGTTTATAGAATGGCATTGCGCCATATCTCCACCGACCATGCCAAATCCAAACCGCGGCGCTTGCGGATTCCAATCGAGTGAATTCGAAGAAGAATACGAGCGCCCTTCCAAATCGCAGTTGAAACGCGAGATGACCGCGCTGCAAAAACTCGGCGCCGAACTGATCGCCGAGCCGCGCGACCGCGTCAAGCGCGTGCCGATGCCAGAGGACGTGCGCGACGCGATTCTCGAATGCCAGCTGATCAAGGATCACGAAGGCCGGCGCCGCCAATTGCAATACGTGGGCAAGAAAATGCGCACGCTCGACGCCGATGAAGTCGCCGTCATCCAAAAGACCATCGACAGCTGGAAAGGCATGTCCAAATCCGATACCGCCGCCATGCATGCGCTGGAACGCCATCGCGACCGCCTGCTGTCGGACGACAAGGCGCTGACCGAACTGCTGTCGCAAAACCCGCAGCTCGACGCCCAGCAGCTGCGGGCCCTGATCCGCAACGCCCGCAAGGAACAGGCCGAGAACAAGCCGCCCAAGGCCTATCGTGAAATTTTCCAGATCCTCAAGCAGATCGCGGCCGACGGCAAGCGCGGCGACAATGACGGGCCTGGCGAGTCGGCCGACGATGAATTTTCCGCAGGCGACACCGATGGCGACCACGACTGACATCCTGAAAGTCGGCCTGGTTTCGGTTTCCGACCGCGCCGCGGCCGGCGTCTACCAGGACCAGGGCATTCCCGCCCTGCAGGAATGGCTGGCCGGCGCGCTGAGCACGCCATTCGAGACCTGCGTGCGCCTGATTCCCGACGAACAGGCCGTCATCGAACAGACCCTGATCGAACTGGTCGACCAGCTGCATTGCGACCTGGTGCTGACGACCGGCGGCACCGGTCCCAGCAGGCGCGACGTCACGCCCGAGGCGACGCTGGCCGTGGCGAGCAAGACCATGCCGGGCTTCGGCGAACAGATGCGCCAGATCAGCCTGCAATTCGTGCCGACCGCCATTTTGTCGCGCCAGCTGGCGGCAATTCGCGAAACGCCCGAGCATGCGGCCCTGCTCATGAATCTTCCCGGCCAGCCGAAAGCGATCCGCGAGACGCTGGAAGGCCTCAAAGACACCGATGGCAAGCAGCTGGTGGCCGGCATCTTTGCCGCCGTGCCCTACTGTATCGACCTCATCGGCGGACCCTATATTGAAACCCACGACGCGGTATGCAAGGCCTTCCGGCCCAAATCTGCGCTGCGTCAAAAATAAGAAAGGCTGGACCCACATCATGACGACAACAACCCTGGAAACCATTGAAGTCGAAACCGCCCCCAATCCCGGCGCCGCCATCATCTGGATGCACGGCCTGGGCGCCGACGGCAACGATTTCGTGCCGATGGTGCCGGAACTCGATTTGCGCGGCCTGGCGCCGATCCGTTTCATTTTCCCGCACGCCCAGGTGCGTCCGGTAACGATTAACAACGGCTACGAAATGCGCGCCTGGTACGACGTCTACGGCGGCGAATTCGGCAGCGTGCCGTCCGGCGCGCAGCGCGAAGACAGCGCCGGCCTGCATGCCTCGCAACTGCAGATCGAAGCGCTGATCGCCAAGGAAAATGCGCGCGGCATTCCGACCGACCATATCGTGCTGGCCGGCTTTTCGCAAGGCTGCGCAATGGTGCTGCAAACCGGCTTGCGCCACAAGGACAAGCTGGCCGGCATGATGTGCCTGTCGGGCTACCTGCCTTTGCAAGCGGCCACCGAAACCGAACGCCAGCCGGCCAACCAGACCACGCCGATCTTCATGGCGCAAGGCACGGCCGACCCGGTGGTTGCGTTTGCGCGCGCCACGCAATCGCGCGACAAGCTGCAATCGATGGGCTACAACGTCGAGTGGCACGAATACCGCATGCAGCATTCGCTGTGCCAGCAAGAGGTGGCCGACATCGGCGCCTGGCTGCATCGGGTGTTTGCAAAATAAGCGCAAAACAGGCGCAGAACAGGCGTAGAACAGGGCGAGCAATGCAGAAAGGAGCGCCGCCATGCAGCTGTACAGTTATTTCCGCAGCTCGGCGGCGTACCGCGTCCGCATCGCCCTCAATCTGAAGGGCCTGGCCTGCGACATCATTCCCGTGCATCTGCTGCGCCAGGGCGGCGAACAGCTGCTGCCGGCCTACCGCAAGCTCAACGCCGCCGGCCTGGTGCCGACCCTCACCGATGCCGGCGCGGTACTGACGCAGTCGCTCGCCATCATCGAATATCTCGACGAAGTCCATCCGCTGCCGCCGCTGTTGCCGGCCGGACCGCTGGCGCGTGCCCGCGTCAGGGCGCTGGCGCTGTCGATTGCCTGCGACACCCACCCGCTCAACAATTTGCGCGTGCTGCGCTATCTGACCGACACCCTGAAAGTGAGCGAAGACGACAAGAATGCCTGGTACCGCCACTGGTGCGAACAAGGGCTGGCCGCGCTTGAAACAAGCATCATCCGCGAAGACCGGGCCGGCGCCTTTTGCTACGGCGAGACGCCGACCATGGCCGACTGCTGCCTGATACCGCAGATATTCAATGCCCAGCGCTTCCAGTGCGATCTGACGCGCATGCCGACCCTGCTGCGCATCTACAGGCACTGCATGAAGCTGCCGGCGTTTATCGCCGCCTCGCCGGCGCGCCAGCCCGATGCCGAAGCGTCGGGCACGCCATAGGCTCGGCGCGCGGCACACGCCGCTCAGACAATGCGATCAGCGCCCTGGCGGCGATCATTCACCCAACAGCAAATCGGTCTCGGTCTTGAGCCGTGCCAGCAATTGCGCCGCCGGCAAGGCCCGCGCCAGCGGCCCGCCCTGGCCCGCATACATCGACACGTATTCGAGATTGCCGGCCTTGAATCCGGCCGCGCGCAAGGCGCCGGTCAGGGCATTTTGCAGCGGATAGGCCGGTAGCTGGTCGGCCTGCGCCGTCATCCGCTCGACAAAGCCGTTGACGATGGCGCGCGCCGGACGGCCTGAAAATACGCGCGTGACGGCGGTTGCGGTCTCCGGTCCGGCGGCGATGCGCCGCTTCCAGCCGGGATGGATGCCGGCCTCATCGGCGGTCAGAAAGGCCGTTCCCATCTGCACCCCGGCCGCGCCCAGCATCAGGCTGGCGGCGATGCCGCGGCCGTCCATGATGGCGCCGGCCGCCACCACCGGCAGCGCGACCGCATCGACCACTTGCGGCAGCAGCGCAAACAGGCCGAGCATCGATTGCTCGAAATCGCCGATGAAGGTGCCGCGATGGCCGCCGGCCTCGGCGCCCTGCGCGCAGATCAGGTCGGCGCCGACCGCCTGCCAGGCTTGGGCTTCGGCGACGTTGGTGGCGGTGCCCATGACCTTGATGCCCTGCGCATGCAGGCGTTCGACGACGGCGGCCTTGACGATGCCGAAGGTGAAACTGACCAGCGCCGGCCGCAGTGCCAGTTGCAGCGCCAGCACCGCGTCGATCTGGGCGCTGACCGATTCGCACAGTTTTTCTGGCAGTGCCGGCAATGCCATGCCCAGCTCTTCGTAATACGGCCGCAAGCGCTCCTGAGCGGCCCGCAGCAGTTGCGGGTCGGCCGCCGGCGGCTCCAGCACGAACAGGTTGATGCCGAAAGGCTTGTCGCTCAATTGCCGGATGCGGGCCACCTCGGCCGCAATTTTTTCCGGCGCCAGCGTGGCTGCCGCCAGCGAACCGAAGGCGCCGGCATTCGACACCGCGGCCACCAGCTCGGCCGTCGTGGCGCCGCCGGCCATCGGCGCCTGCAAGATGGGCAGATCGATTTCCAGTATCTCGCTCAGGCTGGTATGGGGCCAGGAACTGTTGCTGCGCATAGCCGATTCTCCTCAGGTAGGTGCGAATTCGTGCAGTTCGTAACAATAGCGGTCCGCGCCCGCCAGACAACAAGAAACAAGCGCGAACAAACGCGGCGCGCCGGGCCGGATTGCCCAAGCTTGGATTATCGGCTTGAGCGCAAAATCCCGAACGGCACGGAGGCGATGCGCGCAGCAGAAAGGGACAAGGCAGGCATGGCCTGGCGTCGGCGTTTTTCATATCATACACGCAAAAATTGTACTGTCTTTTCGCGCCGCAGCAGGCAAATGAGCAGCATGCACAACGCTGACAGCAGCAGCGCCGCGCTGCCGATGCAAAACAGAATCCGGTACGACGTGCGCCCGCCGACAATCCACACCATGGCATTGGCAGCGCCAGCCTGAGCGGCGGCAAAGCAAAAACTCATCGCAGTCCAGTTGGCCTTGTGGCGGGCCAGGCCGCCGATTTCCAGCGTATAACTGGAGGCGGCGCCGACGATGCCGGGAGAAAAAAATCCGACCAGTAGCGAAGACAGCAGCAGCGCCGTGCCGCCGTGCTCGAGCAAGGGTAGCGCAACGCCGCCGGCCTTCAGTAAAAATGCGGCGGTCAGCGTCTTGCCGAGGCCGAAGCGGTCGGCGATGACGCCGGTCAGATAAGGACCGCAGGCCGCGCCGATGCCGAAACAGGCCCAAAAAAACGCCGCATCGACCAGCGGCCGGTGCAGCTCGCCAAGCAGATAATCGGCCCAGAACAAGGTATGCGGCAGGTAGCCGACGGCGTTCAGCGTGTAGGCGACCAGCAGCAGCCATACCGGCGCCGGCATCGCCGGCCAGGCCGGCCAGCTCCTGGCGGGCGCCACCGGCAGGCAAGGCGCCGGCGACAGCGGGGGCGGCGCAGACAGGGACAGCGAAGACGGCGGCGGCAAGGACATGGGCGGCGGCCAGCGGCGCCAGGTCAGCATGGTCAGCGTCAAGCACAGGCCGGCCAGCGCCAGCCAGGTGGCCGCCAGATCGCGCGCCATCAGGCTCGGCACCACCGTGGCCGAAGCCACGATGCCCAGCCCGACGCCGGAAAACACGATGCCGCCGATCCGGCCCCTGAAGCGCGGCGCGCTGTGCGGCAAGATCAGCACCGGCGCCAGCACCATCAATACTGCGCCGCAGGCACCGACCGTGGTGCGCCAGCACAGAAACCAATAAATGCCGGCACCGCGCCAGGCGCAGGCCAGAAAGCTCAGGCTGCACAGCAGCATGCAGCAGCGCATCAGGCGCACCCCGCCCAGATAGCGCGGCAGCCATGCCGCCAGCACGATGCCAAGCAGGTAGCCGACCAGATTGGCGGCGCCCAGATAGCCGGCTTCGGTGCGGCTGAACCAGGCCTGCTGAACCAGCAAGGGCAGGATGGCGACATAGGCGAAACGGCCGATGCCGACCCCGGTCAGGGTCGCGGCCATGCCGCACCATGCGGCCCCCCTGCCTGCCGCAGCCAGTGATGGCGGCATCGCTATGCCGTCGCCAGGGCCGCGACAGCGCCGGCTTCGGGGCCCGGCTCGTCGTCGATGGCGCAGTCGAACAGCGGGCCCTGCCGGCCGCCGGCGCCGGACATGTCGGGCGACGACGTCAGCGAGGCCATCATGCGGCCCACCGCGCGCCCGGCGTCGACCATGGTGGTCGAGTTGGCGCCGGGCCGCGGCAGCACGAAGGTATAGAATTTGCAGCCCTCGACCAGCGTCCCCAGGGCCCACAAGCTGGTCTGGGACTGGCCGTCGCGGTTGACCACATTCATATTGCGGTCGACCGTGATGCCGCCCGGATGAAAGGCGCCATTCATGAAGGGGCAGACAATGCCGCGCTCGAGCATCTTGCGCATCAGGGGCGACTTGTCTTCGAGCGGCCCCGGCAGCGCCGCCCTGGCACGCAGCAGCACATCGGCAAACGCGCTCTTTTCAGGCCAGCGGCTGCGCAGGACGAAACCGGCGCGCTGCTCGTCGAACACGCAATGGGCGCCGGGGCCGAAATCGGCGCGCACCACGCCGCTGTCCATCAAGGCCAGCAATTCGGCGATCCGCTCTTTCGGCGGACCGACCGCCAGCCGGTTCATGATCGGCAAGAACTGCGACAAGACCCAGCGATGCGATTCCTCGCGCAGGCCGCCGAAGTCGATCGCCGCGCGCACCACGTCGCGCACATCGCGCAAGACATCGCAGGCCGATTTGATCGGACTGTCGAGATTGCCCAGGCGCGCCTGCGTCAGGTCGCGCCGCATGTGGCTCTTGAGCCAGTACGAAAAATGGCGCGGGCTAGCCAGCGCCTGGCGGTCGATCGGATCGACCAGCTTGTCCCATGACAGCTGATGGCCGGCCTCGACATGCTGGTCGATCAATGCCTGACGCGCCGCATCGCTGTCGCAGATCAGGAAGGCATTACAGAACAGCATGGCGCTGATCTTGTCGCGGTACTGGTGCAGATAGGAAAAGTAATAGGCAAATTGCATGTCGCGCCACAGCAAAGGCATGATTTGCGATTGAAAATCGAGCTTGCCGCCAGGCGTGTCGCGCTTGAGCGCTTCGAGCCGCGCAAAGGTGAAAAACTTTGGCTTGTATTGGCCGAACACGCCTTTCTGGTTGATCGCCCGCGCCGTCAATGGCAGGCCGGAACGCGAGTAGAGCAGGATTTTCGGCTCGCTGCCCGACGGCTTGTAATCGAGGCGCTGCGTACGGTTGCGGCCGCTGGCGACACGCTCTTCGAATTTGCCGCCGCGGCCATAGGTCAGTTGCGAGATCAGGTCGAAGCTGGTCAGCCCCATGCCTTCGATGGCCACGGTGTCGCTGGCGGCGATGCTCGAGGTGGCATTGCGGATCGGATAAGGCTCGAAAATGACCTGGGCGCGCGGGTTCAGCGCTTGCGCCGCGGCCACTTTTTGCGCCAGCGCCCGCTCGTCGGCATCGGGCTCCTTGCGCGCATGGCCGGTGGTCAGAAACACATGGTCGACCGCATACTGGCGGCTGTCGTAAAAGACGGTCCAGCCGGCGCCGCGCGGCAGCAGATCGTCGACCCCGGCATAGTTGTGCAGAAAAATCGTGACATGGGCCGGTGCATGGCCTTTCATGTATTCGAAGACCCAGCGCAGATAGTCGCCGAACAGCGCGCGCGAATAATAGGCATTGCGCTCGAGCCCGCCATCGCCATCCTTGACGCTGGGCTTGCCGGTCCTGCTGAGCCAGTCGAAAAACGAGGGGCCATAGAGCAGCGGCCCGGCGTCGCGCACGGTGTCGTCGGAAAACTGCGTCATCTGGCAAGCGACCGTATTGACCAGCAAATGCCCGGACTGGTCGGTCGTGTGGCAACCGGGCCCGAATTCGCGCGAATCGAACAAATACAATTCCAGCGGCTTTGCCGCCTCATCGTTTCTGGCGTAGGCAATGATGCGATCCAATACCGACAGACCTCGCGGTCCCAAACCGATAATCGCAATTCTATGCATGCTGTACCCCTCAGGTTGGAATTGAAAAAATTTGGATTGAAAAATTCAGCGAAAAAATCAGCGCGGCAAAGTCGCGGTTTTCAGGTCGTGTTTTCATTTCGAAATAATTCCAAGTGAAAACATTTTTAATCATAGAAGAGGTGCGCCGGCATCACTTGCGCAAACACAACAGACAAATCGTTGCCGCGCCAACCGTGCGGGCCTATTGCGCGGTATTGCAGCGCATTGCGCCGTATTCGCGCCATATTCGCGGCATATTCGCGCTGCTGCGCCGGACTGCGGACACAGTTTCTTGACTGAACGCAAAAAGGAAAATGGACCGCGCGTTAGATTACGTACAGTCAATCACTTGCGGAAGGGAAAATATGAACCATCCACGCATTGCCTCACCGATTACTTCACTGAGCGCCGCGCACAGCAGTTTGCCCCGGACTGCGGGCAAAATTGCGGGCAAAATTGCGGACAAGGCCGCGCCGCGCCTGGCGCGCCGTGGCGCCCTGCTTGCGTGCTGCGTGCGCCTGCTGGCCATGCTGTTGCTCGGCATTGGAGCGGCGGCCACGGCCAGCGCCGAACCGAGCGAAAAAGACGCGATCGCGCTGGTGGAAAAAGGCGCGGCCTTCATGAAAACCCATGGCAAAGAGGAAATGATCAAACGCGTCAATGCCAAAGACCCCGATTATCTGCAAGGCGCGCTATATCTGACCATGCGCGATCTCAAAGGTGTAATCCTCGCCAATCCGGTCAATCAAGCGATGATAGGCAAAGACTTGATCGACGTCCCCGATGCGGACGGCAAGCTGTTCAGGCGCGAAATCGTCGAACTGGCAAAGAAAAAAGGCAAGGGCTGGGTCGATTACAAATTCAAGAATCCCGTCAGCGGCAGGATCGAGGCCAAGACATCGTATATCCAGCTGGTCGGCGACGTCACGCTGGAAGCCGGGATTTATAAAAAATAGCGGGCTGCCATGGATGCCGCGCGGCCGGCCGGCAAACGCCGGCTGCGCCTCATTTCTTCTTTGACGGGAGCGCTCATGTTAAACAAATTGCACATCGGTCCGAAGCTGCTGCTGGCGCCCTGCATGGTCTTGCTATTGCTGATCATGCTGGCGGCCGGCGCCTGTTACGGCATGCTCAGACAGAGCCGGACCCTGGAAAACATGGTGCAGGTAAGGGCCGCGCATGCCAAGATGGTGGCCGATATCGGCAGCGACACCAAATATGCGCACGCCAACATCTACCAGCTGCTGGCATGGATTAACGGCAGCTTCGCCCAGGCGCGGCTCGATGCGCTGGTCGCCGAGATCCGCGCCCGCCAGGCAGCGCTGCAGCGCCAGGTGCAGGCATTGGAAAAGGAAGCCGAGGCCGGCAACGGCGAACGCAAGATCGCCGTCGAAGTCGGCGCCGCAATGGCCGCCTATCAAAAAACGGTCGGCGACGTCATCGAACTGGCGCCGATCGATCAGGGCACCGGCACTGCCGCCATGTCGAAGGCTGAAAAGGCATTCGAAACGCTGGCGCAACATCTCGACAGCCTGTCTGCCCTCGAAAAAAACCTGAGCGAGCAGGCATATAACGACGCCCGCGCCGAATCGGCGTCGCTGACCGGATTGATGGCGGCCATGGTGGCGCTGTCGATCGCCTTGTCGCTGCTGGCTACCATACTGGTGCGGCAAAACCTGCTCAAGGAAATTCGCGGCATCGAAACCGCCGTGCACGAACTGGAAATGGGACATCTGTTTCTCGAACCGCAAACCTACGGCAACGACGAAATCGCGCAGACCGCCAGGACGCTCGACCACACCATCGGCAAGCTGAACCGGACCCTGCGCACCATTCTCGAATCGGTGCAGGCGGTCGACCTCGCCTCCGGCGAAATCGCGCAGGGCAACGCCGACCTCTCCTCGCGCACCGAATCGCAAGCCAGCGCACTCGAGCAGACCGCCAGCGCGCTCGAACAATTGACGGCCACCGTGCAAAACAATGCCGACAATGCCCAGCTGGGACGGCAACTGGCGGCGACCGCCGCCGATTTTGCGGTCAAGGGCGGCGCCATGGTCGAACGCGTGGTCGCAACCATGGATTCGATCAAGCAAAGCTCGGGCAAGATCGTCGACATCATCGGCGTCATCGACGGCATTGCGTTTCAAACCAATATCCTGGCCTTGAACGCGGCGGTGGAGGCGGCGCGCGCCGGCGAGCAGGGGCGCGGCTTTGCAGTCGTGGCCAGCGAAGTGCGCGGCCTGGCGCAGCGCTCGGCCGCTGCCGCCAGGGAGATCAAGGAATTGATCGCCGCTTCCGTGCAAGGCGTCGACGGCGGCAACAAGCTGGTCCACGAAACCGGCAAGAACATGACCGACATCGTCGCCTCGGTCAGGGAAGTCAATGAAATCATGAGCCGCATCAGCCTGGCCAGCGCGGAACAGGCCAACGGCATCGTCGAGGTCAATCAGGCGGTGATGCAGATGGATTCGATGACGCAGCAAAACGCGGCCCTGGTCGAACAGGCCGCCGCCGCCGCCGAAAGCCTGCAGGAACAGGCCATCACGCTATCGCGCGAAGTGGCCGTGTTCACGCTCGACAAGCCCAAAGCCGGCAACCTGCAGCTGGTGCAATCATCGCATCGGCCGCAGCCAGTGCCGGAACGCGGCATGCTGAACGGCGTGCAAAACAGTAGGCCGAACAGCGCACCGAACAGCACGCGGCGGCGCGGCAAGCCGGCGGCCCGCTGACGGTTTGCCGGGGACGCTGCGAATTAGGCTTTTGCCTTGGCCTTCTTGTAGGCCACGACTTGCTGTTGCTGCTCGCCGAGACCGGCAATGCCGAGCCGCAGCTGGTCGCCGGCCTGCAGGAAGCGCGGCGGCCGCATGCCGATACCGACGCCCGCCGGCGTGCCGGTGGCGATGAGGTCGCCCGGCTCGAGCGTCATGAAGCGGCTGACATAGCTGACCAGCTTGGCGGCCGAAAAAATCATGTCTCGCGTGCTGCCGGTCTGCATCCGTTCCTCGTTCAGGTCCAGATACAGATCCAGGCGCTGGACGTTTTCGATCTCGCTGCGCGTGACCAGCCACGGCCCCACCGGGCAGAAGGTGTCGCAGCCCTTGCCCTTGTCCCACTGCGGGCCGCGCTCGAATTGATATTCGCGCTCGGAGACATCGTTGACCACGCAATAGCCGGCGACATAAGACAGCGCGTCTTTTTCGCTGACGTACTGGGCGCGGCTGCCGATGACGATGCCGAGCTCGACTTCCCAGTCGGCCTTTTTCGAGCCCCTGGGCAGCATGATGTCGTCGTCCGGCCCCGACAGCGAGGAGATCGCCTTCATGAACAGCACCGGTTCGCTCGGCTTGTCGAGGCCCGCCTCCCTGGCGTGGCTGGCGTAATTCAAGCCGACGGCGACGATCTTGCCGATGCCTGCCAGCGGCACGCCGAAACGCGGATTGCCGCGCACCTTGGGCAGACTGTCAGGTTTGATTTTTTCGAGACGGGCCAGCGCCTTCGGCGACAATTGGCCGGCGTCGAGATCGGCGATCACGGCCGACAGGTCGCGCAGAATGCCCTCTTCATCGAGCATGCCGGGTTTTTCCTTGCCTGGACGGCCATAGCGAACAAGTTTCATTGATTTTCCTGATGGGTGCTTGCTGTCAAGCGAAGCGCGCAGTATAGCAAACGCCCATTCCACCGGAGCAAGCAGCGGCACCGGCCGCGCCGCCGCTTTCTGTATTTCATCACAGATTCTGTTCCCGCTGGCGACGTCATGAATTCTTACACTGTCTTCGCTGATGCGCCGACTTCCGCCATCCGCATGTGTCATTAATATATGAAGCGCGCGATAGCGCCAGTCTCGCTGCAGAGCCATCTGCAGCGGCTCCCTTAACTTGACACCGCGATAGGATCTGCCATGCGTACCTCTACCCACTCGCCTTCCGGCACCGGCAAACCGCACGCCGCCGCTGCCGCCCCCGATGCCATCGAACTCCTGACCAGCGATCATGCGAATGTCAAAGCGCTGTTCGAACAATACCAGGGCCTAAGCGAGCGCGCCCACGCCACCAAGAAAAAGCTCGCCACCGAGATCTGCCTGGAATTGACCAGGCACACCACGGCGGAAGAAGAGATTTTTTATCCGGCCGTGCGCGCCTGCGCCAGGGACAATGAAGATCTGGTCGACGAGGCCGTGGTCGAACATGCTTCGGCCAAGCAATTGATCGCGCAAATCCTGGCGATGGAACCCGGCGACGCACTGTACGATGCAAAAATTAAAGTCTTATCGGATCAGATCGAACACCATGTCGAGGAAGAGGAAAACGAAATGTTTCCCAAGGCCCGCAAAAGCGCACTCGACTTTGTCGCGCTCGGCGAAGCGATCGAAGCACGCAAGGCCGAGGTCGGCTTGCCGCTGGAGATTTGAACTACTAAGTTGACGGGCGACTCGGGGTCCGAGTCGATACGCAATTTCGTCTACGATGGCAGGCATTGAATTAGCTACCGTCACACCGGACGCCGGCAGCGCCCGGTTTACGCGGAGACAGCGGTGCTACGCCGTACCTAGCAATCCTGCGCTCTTCCCGTGATGTGCTTTGCACGAATTAGGAAAATTTCAGTAGATTAAGCCGATTAATAGTCAGCGTTTTTTTCGCCGAACAGTACTCGGCTCTATGAAATTCAAAATTAGCTTTTTGTATATCGCTGAGCGATGAGTCAACAGCACTCATGATTTCGAGTATCATCTGCTGAGAAGTTCTCATTCCAAAAATAATGCCTTTTAAATGACTTTCCTTGTAATGCATCAAGCGTTCCTGAGAATTCTTTCGATCTGAGCACCATGCGCTCTTAACCGCACGGTGTTCATGTTCACGTTGCCATTCTGGGAATTTGTGCGATATGGCATTGACATACTTCTGCCAGTACTCAGCCGGATAGTCTGGTGAGCTATATTTACTCGCTAGTGCGCTTAGTTTTTGACCTAACGATAACCAATGTCGATGTAGAGACATTTGAGGTAAATATCCCAATCCTTCAAATACATTAACCGTCGGCGGCTCTGAGCTGTACTGAACTTTATAAAGTTCCAGTGACTGATTCTCTTCCATTTCCAAATAAATTTTTCCGTCCTGCTCTTCGAATTCAAATATCAAACAAATTCCGCGATGACCTGAAGCATAATGGCCCCACATTGCCGCGTCGTCGTTTTTCTCTGTAAAACACGCAATGTAATACTCATCATAAATCGCCTTCACACATGCATCCAAATAAAGCGCTGGATAACTTGTCAGTAAAGTAATGATGTTCTGCTTTGCGATTCCATCTTGTGAGAATTGATGTTGATTTTCATACATAGCTTGCAAATGCAATTGAGCGCTAGATCGAGAAGTGACATTAGCCTGCAGATTCAGCATGCTCGAGCTCAAAAATCTGGCACATGCAGTGATTGTTCTAATCGGGGTTGCGGGAGGTTTTAAGTCAAGCCCACTCAAAAAATCAATGTGCCCATTTTTCCTGAGGGTCTCCGCTAGCAAATGCAAAAATTGAGCATGATATATATCAAGGAGAAATCGCAACTCATCTTTGGCAAGCCGACGCTTTCTTTTTAATAGAGATAATAGTTTTGAAATAAGCTTATCAGCCTTCGCGGACTCGATAAATATTTCCAACAGTCTCCTGATAGGTGCTTCAGGAAGGTTATCGGGAGTCGAACGAGACAGGATATGCTCCCCCCCAAAGGAAACACTATTCCCTCCCACCGACACTATAGCTGCCGCATTGAGCAGGCAAAAACAATAGTGTTGAATGAAATTACTCCAGAGTACCTCGTCTCCATCCCAAAATGCGTCCTGTATCCCATCCATAGGATCATTGTTTTGCTCCAAAGTACCTAAGTACAGTTCTCGCAACCGTAACTCATCGGCTACTGTCTTCTGCGGCACTTGGTTGGAAAGAATAATTTCCGGACGGAATCTATAAAGGCGTTTTGTTGTCATCGTATAGTTAGTAGCACCAAACTGAACTCACATCTCAAACATCGAAACCGGTAGCCCGTACGGATTACAAAAATTTGTACTGAATAGCTATTAGTTAGGCTGATCTACATTATTAATATCCGCAAAGAACCTGCCACATCCGCAATTTTTCGGCATAAGGCCGTGTATAGGCCGGGCTGCTCGACGGCAGGCTGACGACGCGATAAGACGCGGCCCGCGCGCCGAGCGCCTTCATGCCCAGGCGTGCCGCCGTACCGCCATTGAAGGCAATCGTCGTCAAGGCCGGCAGCCTGGCCAGCAAGCCCGGCAAATCATTGGCGCTGTGGGCGCGGATGCGGCTGTCGAGGCTGCCCTGGCGCTGCGCCTGCGCCACGACATCCCACAAGCCGACCCCGGCGGCCAGCAGCGCTTGCAGGCGCGACGGATAATCGAGCGCCGTCAGCTCGCAACCGAGTACGGCCGACAGCAAGGCCCAGAAACGGTTTTGCCGATTCGCGTAATACTGCTGGTGCGCCAGCGATTGCTCGCCGGGCAAACTGCCGAGGATTAAGAGCCGCGTGCGCGCATCGCAGACCGGCTCGAAACAGCATTTGAGCGGTGGCGGCGGCATCAGCAGTGAAGAAGGCGGCGGAGAATGCGAAACAGTCATTGTTGGATTGAGACACAGTACGATATGAAAACATAGGGCGGCGGCCTGCGCTTGCCGAACTGTTCGCAGCGTAACACAGCGCGCTGACGCTGGCAGCGGCGCCGGCAACACTGCACGGTCGGGCATTTTCTGCGACAATCATTGCGCAGCATCGGTTTTCCACGTCGTCCCACGTCCGGAGTCGCCCATGAATATACCGACCGCCCCCTCGCCAGCGCGTACCGTCGATACCCTGTTGACACGCTATGCCGAAAGCCATCGTCACCGCAGCAACGAAATCATCCACTGCATTTGCGTCCCGGCCATCATGCTGAGCCTGCTCGGCCTGTTATGGTCGCTATACCCTGCACTGGCGCTGGCCGCCAGTCTGGCGGCACTGCTGTATTATCTTGCGCTGTCGCCGGCGTTTGCCGTCGGCATGGCGCTGATGGCGGCAATGATGCTGTTGCTGCTCTACGCATTACCACACAGCATGATATTGCCGCTGTCGCTCATCATCTTTGTCGTGGCCTGGATCGGCCAATTCATCGGCCACAAGATCGAAGGCAAAAAGCCGTCTTTTTTCGACGATCTGCGCTTTTTATTGATAGGACCGCTATTCGTGCTCGCCTTTCTGTACCGTCGTCTGCGGCTGAAATTTTGAGGTACGCCGGCCCGGGCCGGCCGCGGGCCCAGGCCGGCGTGCTCAGGCCGGCGTGCTTAGCTGCGCATACAGGGCCACAAATTCCTGGCTGAGCTTATGGCGCGGATCGAGATGAATCATCGGCATATTGCGCTCATGCGATTCGCGGATGCGGATCGAGCTCGACAGCTTGCTCTCCAATACCGGCAAGCCCTCTTCCGTCAATTGCTCGACCATGCGTTGCGGCAGCAATGCGCGCGGCTGGAACTGATTGACGACAATGCCCTCGATTTCGAGCGCTGGATTGTGATCGGCCTTGATTTCCGCCACATTGCCGATCAATGTGTACAAGGCCTGGCGCGAAAAATCGTCGCAGTCGAATGGGATCAGGCAGCGGTCGGCCGCAATCAGCGCCGATTGCGTGAAAAAATTATAGGCGGGCGGCGTATCGACAAAGATTTCATCGAATTGCCCGGCCAGCTCATTGAGTGTATCGCGCAATTTGTAAATCTTGTGACGCGCTTCGAGCTTGGACTGCAAGTCGCCCAGTTCCGGATGCGATAACATCACCGACAAATTGTCGAACGGGCTTGGATGCAGGAATTCGCTATCGCTTTTTGGAAACAGGTTAAATGTGAGCATCTGTTCGAAATACGCGCCTAGCGTCGGCGCCATCTCGGCCGCCGCCGGGCCCAGCAGATAACGGCTGGAATTGCATTGTGGATCTATGTCGATCAGCAATGTCCGCTTGCCCTGATGCGCGGCAATCGCCGCCAGATTGACCGCGATCGTCGATTTGCCGACACCGCCTTTCTGATTGAAGATCACACGTTTCATCGACAGACCTGCGAAGTAGTGGTGAGGTCCGACGATTCTAGCATGCTGCTTTGCAGCATTGGCGACTGTTTTGCCTGTTTTCGGCAGCCTACGTCCGCCCCCGCGCAGAGGAATGTCCGGCAAAGCGCGCCAAGCCCATGGTGAAAGTTTATTTACGACAAGAGCAATATCGCCGGCACGGTGGCCGGCCGCGCACATTCAAGCGCAAAAACGGTGAAAAGCGCGCGTAGTTGAATGCAGATTCAGGGCGCACGCTCAAAACCGGCCATGCAAGACTTGTCTGTGGGCAGTTACGCCATCTGTCGCATCGGGCTGCTTCCTGGCGCCATTTACCGCGACGGCCAGCGGCGCGGGCGCGCCATCTGCTGTCTGCATGTCTTGTGTCTGAATGTCTTGTGTCTGAATATCTTGCGCCCGCATGTCTTGCGCCGGCGGCTCCTGGCTGGCGGACGACAACGCGGCGTCCCGCGCCGGCAGCGCGCCCGGTGCGGCGGTTGTAGTCCTTGCAGAAAAAGAGATGACCAGGGCGATGCAGATACTCACAAAAAACGACATTCCTATAATTCGGCTCAGCCAGCTATGTTCCATTTTGGCCCTTTCATTTTCGCAGCACTGACTCTGCAGTCTAGTTCCAGTCTTTACAAAGCTTTAGCTGCAATCGACTGCTTCTTATGCTCGCCCAAGAGAGCCGACCGAGTGTCGGTGCGCAAAAACGCCAAAAATTCGCGTTTCTATAAAGCATACAAAGCCCAAGCCGCGTATACTTGCCAGATGTCCTCACCTCTTTTATTTGCCATTGCGTCCCTGATCTGGGGTTCGACTTTCTGGGCCATCACCTGGCAACTCGGCAGCGTGCCGCCGGCCATCTCGGTGGTGTACCGCTTCGCGCTCGCCTCGGCGGCCTTGTTTTGCTGGTGCCGCTTGCGCGGCGACCGCTTGCGCCTGCCATGGAAAACCCAGCGCTGGCTGCTGCTGCAGGGCTTTTGCACATTCGCCCTGTCCTATGTCTGCACCTATAATTCGGAACAATACGTGGTCTCGGCGCTGGTGGCCGTGATGTTTGCACTGATGGTATTCTGGAATCCGATCGGTGCCAGGATGGCTTTCGGCACGCGCATCGGCTGGCGCACGTGGTGCGCCGGGGCCGTCGCCATCTGCGGCGTGACGCTCTTGTTTTCCCATGCACTGGTCGATGTCTGGCACGACCTCGGACGCGGCCTCAGCCCCCACTTCCTGCTCGGCATAGCGCTGGCGCTGATGGCGACCATTGCCAGTTCGGCCGGCAATGTGGTGGTGGTTCAGGTGCGCAAGCACAGCGCCAACGTGCCGCTGACGATGGCCTGGGCCATGTTGTGGGGCACGCTGTGCGTGGCAATCTACGCGCTGCTCAGCGGCCAGCCATGGCGCATGCCGCCCGATCTCGGCTACTGGGCCTCGCTGCTCTATCTGTCGCTGTTCGGCTCGGTATTTGCCTTTGCCGCCTATTTCACGCTAATCCATCGCGTCGGCGCCCAGAAAGCCGTCTATACCGGGGTCGTCACACCCGTCATTTCGGTGCTGCTGTCGATCCGCTTCGAACATTACCATCCGGGCCCCATCGAATGGCTCGGCATGGCGCTGTGCCTGGCCGGCGTGCTGTGGGCCGTCCAGACCGATGACGAACCTGCCCGTCCCGCCCGCAGTGCGCGCGAGTGCGACGACAGCGACCTCGGTTGCCGCCCGACCTGAGCGGCAGCCCTGCCGTTTGCCGCCCCTGTTTTCATTGCTACCCACCTGATTGAACACCATGCCCCCACTCACGATCCGCGCAGCCCAGGCCGACGATGTCGGCGCCATTTTCGGCATGATCAAGGAATTGGCCGAGTTTGAAAATCTGCAGCACCTGGTCGTCGCCACCGAAGCCTCGCTGCACGATGCGATGTTCGGTGCGCGGCCATCATGCGAGAGCCTGGTCGGAACGCGCAATGGAGAAACCGTCGCCTTTGCCTTGTTTTTCCATAACTTCTCGACTTTTTTGGGCCGCAAGGGCTTGTATCTCGAAGACTTGTATGTCAAGCGCGAACACCGCCGCCAAGGCTACGGCCGCCTGATGCTGGCGGCGCTGGCCGCACTGGCGCTGGAGCGCGGATGCGGCCGCTTCGAATGGTCGGTACTCGACTGGAATGCAAACGCGATTGCGTTTTATCAAGAGCTGGGCGCGGTCATGCTGCCGGACTGGCGCATTTGCCGCGTTGCCGGCGAGGCGCTGACACAGCTTTCCGCAATCGGCACAAAATCCCCCCGATAATTCGCGTGGCCGAATATGGCCGCCAGCCGTGCCCTCGCGCCGGCTGGCCGGCCGCGCCGTATTGCGGCACATCTGAGTTTGCAAATGAGTTTGCACATGAGTCCGCAAATGAGTTGCAAATGAGCCCGCGCTTAAAAAAGCCCACGTAACTTTCGCTACGCGGGCAGAACCCATTTTACTGGGTGGGGGAAGCGGGAAATCGCACAGAATCGAGTTGAATAAACACTCAAAAAATACACAAAAAAATATACAAAAAAATACACAAAAAAATATACAAAAAAAATACAAAAAAAACACGCTGACGATGATGCAAATAAAGAAAATTAATCGAAAGAAATTCCATCACGTGAAAATATAGCTTCTCACATTTATTCAAAGCGATATTGAGAATAATCAAAGTACATATCGACAAGGCGATTGACCATCGTTTGATACGTCACAAAACCCAGGCATTGCAAGAAGTCAAAAATGAGATGTCGCCACTTTCCACGCCACGATCATGACTATCTCCGTCAACGCCCTGCTTCAAGAGTTCAGCAAACTCTATCTGCGCTGGCAATTATTGCGCTATGACCGTGATTTACAGGCCATCGCCCGCCAGCGCGAAAACGACTTTCACGCCGAGCGCATCTTGTACCGAGAGATGATAGAGACGCGAGCGCGGCTGCAATCGCTATAAATGGCGCTTGCCACAGCGCAGGCAGGCAGCGGCCCGCGCCAAGCGCGGCTGACCGCGCCGGCTGAACGGCCGCTGACTGAGCGGGCGCTGGCTGAGCAGGCGCTGGCTGAGCAGGCGCCGACCGGGCCGCAGCTAGCGGAACCGCGGCTGCCAGGCACGCTCGATCAGGGCGAACAAGGCCTGCATCAGCAGCGCCAGCGCCGCCGCCGGAATGGCGCCCGCCAGCAGCATCGCATTGTCGTTGAGCGCCAGGCCGATCGTGATCCGCTCGCCATAGCCGCCGGCGCCGATAAAGGCGGCAATCGTGGCCGTGCCAACCGTCATGACGGCCGCCGTTTTAATCCCGGCCAGAATCGTCGGCATGGCCAGCGGCAAATCGATATAGCGCAAGCGCTGCATTGGCGTCAGGCCCAGCGCCAGCGCCGCCAGGCGCAGGCCGGCCGGCACCGCGCCGATGCCGGTACAGGTGTTGCGCACAATGG
The DNA here is from genome assembly GCA_021768485.1 of Oxalobacteraceae bacterium. GTDB lineage: Bacteria > Pseudomonadota > Gammaproteobacteria > Burkholderiales > Burkholderiaceae_D > JAIZVZ01. Next base: position 34,294 of record JAIZVZ010000027.1, read on the forward strand.
GCAGCAAGGCATATAACAGCAAGGCAATCAGCGCCGGCAACGTGCCTATCATGCCCAGCAGCGGGATCAGCATGGCCAGCAGCGCCAGCGACGGCACCGTCTGCAGCAAGCCCGCCACGGCCATCGTCAGCGGCGCCCAGCCAGGCCGCAAGGCGGCCGCAATCCCGAGCGGCACCGCAATCATGGTGGCCGAGGCCACCGCCAGCGCCACCAGCAGCAAATGCTGGCGCGTCAACGGCCAGAAATCGCTGCCGAACAGTTTGTCGAGGAAACGCTGCCAGCCGTTTTCCGGGGCGGCGCCGGCCTCGATTTTTTGCGACAGGCCTGCCGCCGGCGCGGCCAGAAAGCGCCGGGCGACCGCCGAAAAACTTTGCCCCTCGAGTTCGACGGCGGCATTCATGGCAATCATCTGCCCGCTTCCGATACGCCCCTGCAGCGCCTGCAAGGCGCGCCAGGCCTCGGGGAAGCGCTGCGCCACGTCGAGCCGGTATAACAGCAAGGCATCGTAGCGCGGGAAATAGGCGCCGTCGTCGGCCAGCACGCGCAAGCCGTATTTGCCGATCTTGGCGTCGGTCGAATAGATATCGATGACATCGACCACGCCGGCGGCCAGCGCTTCATAGGCGACACCGTGATCGAGACCGCGTGGCTGTTGCGGCAGATGATAGCGCGCGGCCAGCCCGGGCCAGCCGTCGGCCCGGCCGATGAATTCGTGCGACAGTCCGAAGCGCAGTTGCGGCGCGCGCGCCAGAGCCGACAGCGTAGCCGGCAGCGCCGCCGCACCGCCGCGCATCGCCAGCGCATAGCCATTGCTGAAGCCGAGCGGCACCGCCGCACCCAGCCCCAGCGGCGCCAGTTCGCGCCGGATCGCCGCCAGCGAAGACGGCGTCTTGTGCTTGAGGATTTCGCGGTCTATCGTGCCCAGATATTCGGGATAGAGATCGATTGCGCCGGCTTTCAGCGCCTCGAGCACGATGCCGGTATTGCCCAGGCCCTGGCGATGCTCGGCCGGCGCGTAGCGGGCCGCGGTCAGCGTCAGGATTTCGCCGAGAATATAGGATTCGGTAAAGCGTTTCGAGCCGATGCGCAACCGTCCGGCCGGCATCCCGGGCCCGCTCACCGGTCGCGCTTCGGCCGGCGGACTGGCAGGCGGCGGACTGGCAGGCCGCGCCTGGGCGGACGGCGCCTGGGCAGACGGCGCGGCCGCCGGCAGTGCGGCCATCGCCAGCGGCGCCGCCAGCAGCGACAGGAAAAAACATCGTGCGCGCGCCGGCGCCAGGTCCGGCCCGGCGGCCCAGCGCCTCATGCCGATCTCATGCCGCCAGATTATTGGCCACCCGCGCGGCCAGTCGCGCAGCCACGTTGGCGCCCTGATTGTCGATGTCGTAGGCGGGATTGAGTTCGGCGATCTCGACCAGAATCAGCTTGTCGCTGTCGGTGACCATGTCGAGCACCACTTCGACCATCGGCAAGCCGACCCCGTGCGGCGCCGGCGCACTGACCGCCGGCATCACCGCCGCCGGCAGCACATCGAGGCAGATGGAAAAAAACACATGATCGACCGCGCTCAGAAAGCGCGCCAGCACGGCCCGGATTTCCGTCATCTGCACCCATGCCATTTCCTCGTCGAGCCGCCAGACGGCGCCGAGCTGGCGCGCGCGCTCGAACTGCGCCTCGGTATTCGAATACGGACTGACGCCGAGCACGCAGTAATGAAACGGCCAGCCGCGCTCGGCGCACGATTCGGCGATCTGGCGGAACGCGGTCGCGCTGCTGGCCTGATCGCTCATGCGCAGGTCGAAATGCGCATCGAGATTGATGATGCCGATGCGCGGCGGCGCCGCGCCCTGACGTCCGGCCAGGTGCGCGGCCAGGCCCTGAAAACTGCCGAACGCCATCTCATGGCCGCCGCCTAAAACCAGCGGAAACAGACCGCGCCCGAGCAAGGCCTGCACTTCCTGCGCCAGCAATTCCTGCGCCACTTCAAGATCGTTTTGCAGCTCGGATGACGTCATTCTCTCCGGCAGACAGATGACATCGCCGGCATCGGCCACCTGCTTGCAGGCGTGCACCGGCATATTGGCCAGCGCCCGCCGCAATGCGGCCGGCCCGCAACGGGCGCCGGGGCGGCCGTGATTGCGCACGACCCCGGCATCGCAGGCAAAGCCAAGCAGGGCCAGCGAGCCGCTGGGCGTCAGCGGCGACAAGGACTTGACGATTTGATGCCAGCGCATGCCCAGCGGTCCGTCGGCGGCGTCGATGCGTCCTTGCCAGAGCTTCATGTCGGCATATTCTTTCACAATCGTTCTCCAGTTTGCAGGCGCGGCACAGGCCGGCCCGGATTGGCAAGATCAAGCGAATAAGGGCGAAAACAAAGTCGGGCATGAAAAGGGCTGTATTCGGCGCGGGCCGGCCGCAAGCCTGGTGACAGGCGCAAAGACAGGGATGGCACGGAAAATGCACGCCACCCGCGCGAAACAAGAAAGGCGCGCGCGGCATCAAAGCGCGGAGCATCGACAAAAGCGCGGACTGCAATCGTCATTAGCCACTCCTGTGGGGGACGGACGCGCCGCCAGGACACGGGCGGCGAGTGTATCGATAACGATAATTTACCTATACAAATATGTCAATCGTTTCAAAGCCGGCCCTGAAAATATTCTATTGACAACAACCACGCACGGCCGGCCGTGGCCGCCGCCCGCCAATCACGGCGCAGCATAGACCTGGCGTCCGGCCACCCAGGTTTGCAAGACTTTCATCTTATAGATATCGTAGGGCGAGATCCTGAACAAATCCTGGTCGACCACAATGAAGTCGGCCCACTTCCCGGTTTCCAGCGAACCGAGCGTTGTTTCCTGATGTGCCGCCCACGCCGCATCGAGCGTAAAGCAGCGCAAGGCTTCCTTGACCGACAGGGCCTGCTCGGCATGCCAGCCGCCGGCCGGCATGCCGTCCATGTCCTGGCGCGTGACGGCGGCATGGATGCCCCAGAACGGATTGGGCGACTCGACCGGGAAATCCGAACCGCAGGCAATGCGCGAGCCCTGCTGCAGGAAGCTGCGCCAGGCATACGCGCCCTTGAGGCGTTCGGCGCCGATCCGCTCTTCGGCCATATTCTTGTCCGAAGTCGCGTGCGTCGGCTGCATCGACGGCACGATGCCGATGCTCTTGAAGCGCGCGATATCGCCGGCGGCGACCACTTGCGCATGCTCGATCCGGTTGCGCAGCGCCACCCGCTGCGGACTTGTCAGCAGCGCCTGGAAACTGTCGATGATCTGGCGGTTGCCGGCATCGCCGATCGCATGCACATTGACCTGATAACCGCGCTGCAGAATGGCATCGATCCGGGCCCGCATCGCGGCATCGCTCTGGAACAGCAAGCCACGCGCCTGCGGCGCATCGCTATACGGCGCCAGCAAGGCCGCACCGCGGCTGCCCAGCGCGCCGTCGGCATACAATTTGACGGCCGGCAGCGCATAAAAATCGTGGCCGTACGAGTGCAGCGGGCCATTTTTCGACATTTTCTCGAAATTGTCGCCGACGTCCGAAATCATGCCATACACGCGCGTCGTCAGCCGGCCGCCGTCGGCATACTGGCGGTACAACGCATCTTCGGCCGGGCTGACGCCGGCATCGTGCACACTGGTCAATCCGAGGCGGCCAAAACTGGCCAGCGCGGCGTCGAGCGCCTGCCGGCTTTCCGCTGCGCTCGGGGGCGGCACGATGGCCTCCATCAAATCCATGGCCTTGTCGACCAGCACGCCGCTCGGATTGCCGGCGCTGTCGCGTTCGATGCGCCCGCCGACCGGATCCTTGCTGGCGCGCGTGATGCCGGCCAGTTGCAAAGCGCGGCTATTGGCCCAGCCGGCATGGCCGTCGACGCGGCTCAACCAGACCGGGCGATCGGCCACCACGCTATCGAGTTCTTTGGCGGTCGGAAAGCGGTCTAGCTTCCAGATCGCCTGATTCCAGCCAAAACCGATAATCCAGGGGCGCGCCGGATTGCGCCTGGCATACTCGGCAACCTCTTTCTGGGCGGCGGCCAGGCTATTGCTATCACGCAAGCTGACCTGGGTTTCGATCATGCCTAACATAAACACATGACCATGGGCATCAATCAGGCCCGGCAACACCGTCTTGCCATGGAGATCGATATGCTGCGCGCCAGGTGTCTTGGCGGCCACCTCTTGCGCCGAGCCGACGGCAAGGATTTTGCCCTGTTCGCTGAAGGCCAGCGATTGAAATTGAATCAGGGTATTATCGGCCGTCAGCGTATAGCCATTGGCATGATCGATCACGGTAGCGGCCTGCGCCGGCCCGATGCCGGCAAGGCAGGCAGCGGCAGCAAGGGCAAACACGGTCAGGCGGCAAGCGACAAAGCCTCTGGTATGCATATACTCTCCCCGGGTAATGAGTAATTAGTGTTTAATAAATAAGAATCGTACGGGCAAGCGGTGAAAATAGTCAACGCAAATGCGTGAAAACTGCATAGAATAGCCAGCGAAGCGGCAATCGCCAGAGTAAGCATGAAGAGTCAGCAAGAAGAGTACGCAACAAGAGTGCTCAAGAAGCGCGAACATCCTTAAAACAGATACTGGCCGGCGACTGCTGCCGCCGATCCGGTACGATGGAGAGATCAATTTGGACCAGCAAGCCAGGCAAAAAAATACGCCTATTTTTCAGCAGATCAAGGATTACCTGCTCGCCGAAATCGCCGCCGGGCGCTGGAAGGAAGGCGATGTCATTCCGTCCGAACAGGCGCTGACCAGACTGTTTTCGGTCTCGCGCATGACGGTCAACCGCGCGCTGCGCGAACTGAGCGACGACCAGATCCTGACGCGCCGTCAGGGCTCGGGCACCTATGTCGCGCCGCAAAAATACCGTGCCACGCTGCTTGAAATCAAAAGCATCGCCCAGGAGGTACGCGACCGCGGCCATGTCCATCACAGCGAGTTGCACCGGCTTGAGCAGGTCGCCGCTTCCGACGCGCTGGCCAGCCAGTTCGGCATTGCCGAGGGCAGCCCGCTGTTTCACTCGATTATTGTGCATTTCGAAAGCGATTTGCCGATCCAGGTCGAGGACCGCTGGGTCAACCCGGAACTGGTGCCCGATTATCTGCAGCAGGATTTCTCGCAAATTACGCCCAACGAATATCTGATGGCGGTCACCCCTCTGCAAGACGCAAGCTACAGCATCGAAGCGCGGCTGGCACCGGCCGCCATCAGCGACATGCTCGGCATCGATGTCCGCGAGCCCTGCCTGGTGCTCAAGCGCCAGGTGCTGGCGCACGGCAAGGTGACCTCGGCGGCCACCATGTGGCATCCGGGCCAGAGCTATCAATATACGGGCAGCCTGCACTGGGACGACAAGGCCACCAGCAGAAAAGCCTGAGACCGCGCGGTCAGGGCTTGCGCAGTCAGGCCTGTACAGTCAGGCCTGTACAGCCAGTCCTGTACAGTCAGTCCCGTACAATCAGAGCTGCAGCAGCTGGCCGTCGGCGCCGATCAGGGCGGTGACGATCTGCTTGCCCGGATAGAGCTGCGCGGCGACCGCGCCGTATTGCGCCAGTTGCGCCCGGTAGCCGGCCAGCTCGCTGTCGAGCACCTGTCTCTTGTAATCCAAAATCCATACGGCATCGTCGAACTCGACCAGGCGGTCGAAGCGCCAGACATTCGTCCCCGAACAGATTTCCATTTCATTGCGGGCAAAGCGGTAATGCCCGCGATCAAAAAAACGCTGCAACCCGGCTTGCGACAGAATGGCCTGCGCCTGCGCGCGCACCGCCTGCGCCTGCATCGAGGAACAGCCGAGCGCGCGGACAATGGCGTCCGCGGCCGGAACCGCGACCGGCCACTGGCCGGCATCGGTCAGCCGTTCGAGCAAGGCGTGCAAGGCAATTCCCTCATCGATGGCCGCCGCCCGCAGCAGGCCGGGATCTGCCGGCGGCGGCGTGCTCTGGCGCGGCGCCGGCTGCGGTGCCGGATCGAACAAGGTCAGCATAAATTGTTCGGCCGAGGGTGCCGCCGACAATGCCGGCGCGGCGGCGCCGTCCTCGACAAGACCTGACGCTTGCGGCGGCACGAAATCGGTCGCCAGCTGCAGGCGCGCATACCAGCAGTCGGGGTCGAGCGGATTGGCGCCGGGCCGCGCGATGCCGGAGACGATCAACAGATTTTTCGCGCGCGTCATCGCCACATACAGCAAGTTCCAGTCTTCCTGCGTCTTGAAAGCCTGTTCGGCGTCAAATAACGCATCGCGGGCCGCGCCGCGCTCGTCCTTGCGCGCAAAGACCGAAAAATGGACGGGACGGTCGCGATCCTGCGGCCAGTCGCACAAGATACCCAGATCGTCGCGCGCCGGCTGGCTGTGGTTGGCATCGAGCACCACCACAATCTTCGCTTCCAGCCCCTTGGCGCTGTGGATGGTCAGGATTTTCACGGCATCGACGGCGGCGTCGATATCGGCTTCGTCGGGCGCATCGGCGCCCTGCCCCTGCAGCAAAGCCTGCAAGGCGGCGATGAATTTCGGCAGGCTCGGATAACGGCCGGCGTCGAGGTTTAGCGCCAGCGCGGTAAACGCTTCGATATTGCCGATGACCTGGCTGCGTACCGGCGCCGGCGCGGCCTGCGCATAACGCGCCAGCAGCTGGCCCTGATGCAAAATCATGTCCAGCAAATCATGTACCGGCAAGCCCGGCGCGAGCCTGCTCCAGCCGCTCAGCAAGCCGGCCGCGCGCAGCAGGGCCGGGCTGGCCCAGCTGGCATCGGCCGACGCCAGCCGGCTCCACCAGTGGCCGCCGCCGCGCCGTGCCAGGGCGATCAGATCGCTGTCGCCGGCGCCAAAAACCGGCGACTTGAGCACTTGCGCCAGCGCCCGGTCATCGCCCGGCGTGATCAGAAAATGCAGGAGCGCGATCAGATCGGCCACTTCCAGCGATTCGAGCAGGCCGCCGCGCTTGTCCGACATGAAGGGAATGCCGGCTTCGCGCAAGGCGCGCTCGTACGCGCCCAGATGAGCCCGCTTTTTCACCAGCAACATCACATCGGACCACTGTGCTGAGCACTGCGCACCACAGCCTTGGCGGGCCGCCAGCAGTGCCTGCGCAACCGCCCGTCCTTCCAGGTAGCGGCGCTCATCTTCATCCTCGAGGCGCGGCGTATGCAAAGGATCGCGCAAGTGCAGGCCCGCTTCGGCGAGCGGGGCGGCGGCACTGCCGTCCTCGCCATCCGCACCGCCGCCGCCGCCATTGCCGCCATCGCCGCCATTACTACCATTACTTACCAGCGGCAAGCGCCAGACGGCACCCGCTGCCGCCGCCAGCGTCGTTTGCGGCGAAAAAATCGGATTGCCGTAAAAGCTCGCATTCAGGCTGGCGACAATGGCGGCCGCGTTGCGCCGCGTCTGGTTGGTCTGCAGGACCAGCGCCCCGCGCTGCGCCAGCCAGTCGCGGGCCGCCGCAAACACGCGCGGCTCGGCACGCCGGAAGCGATAAATCGATTGCTTCGGATCGCCGACCACGAACACGCTCGGCTGCTCGGTATCGTCGCCATAGGCATTCAGCCAGGCCAGCACGATATTCCATTGCAGCGGGTTGGTATCCTGAAATTCGTCGAGCAAGATATGCTTGTAGCGCGCATCGAGCCGGCTGTGCAGATAGGCCGCATGGGCTTCGTTGGTCAGCAGCCGGTAGGCATGCCATTCGAGATCGGCAAAATCGAACACGCGGCGCTCGGCCTTGAGCGCCTGGTAGTGTTCGAGGTAGGCGGCGCCGGCGGCAAACAGGGCGCCATTCAAGGCCAGCACATCGGGCTCGCTGCTGCGGCGCCGGCGCAGCGCCAGCGCTTCGGCCAGCGCGGCAAATTCGCGCTCGAAAGTGACGCCGCCATCCTGACCGAGGTTGGCTTCTATCGCCTTGAGCATCTGCCCGCGGCGGTGGTCGTTGCCGCGCAAGCTGCCCTTGTCGTCGACGAACTGCGCATACAGATTGGCGAAATGGCTGAGCGCCACCTGCGGCTCAAGTCCCGCCGCCAGCGGCGCGCTGCCGTCCGCCTGCAAGCCGGCCGTCACCGCGGTCTCGATCTGCACCGCACGCTCCTGGTTGCGCTTGGCGCCCTGGCCCAGCAGCCAGGCCATGTTTTGCAGGCGCTTGACCAGCTCGGCATCGTGCCACAAGGTCAGCCGCGCATCCTGCACGGCATCTTCGCCGCACAGCTCTTGCAACAGCTCGAGCGGCAGCTGGCCGCCCTGGCTGACGGCCCACCACTCGGCCCGCTTGTCGAGAAAAGCGTCGAGCAGCTTTCTGGCATTGAAGTCGCCGACCATTTCATACAGCGCCAGCAGCGCCGTGCGCACCGGCGCCGCCTCGCTGCGCGTGAGCGACTGCATGAAGGCGCGCCAGGCATCGTCCCGCAATTGGGCGGCCGCCTCGAGCAGCGCATAACCGTGCGGCACGCCCGAATTGAGCGGCGCCAGTTGCAGCAGGCGCGCAAACCAGCTGTGAAAGGTATCGATCGACAAGGCCTGCGGGCTCGACAGCACCCTGTCGAACAGGACCCGCGCAACCGGCAGCGCGGCCGCCAGTTCGGCGCCGGCCACGCCGCGCTCGCGCAAGATGGCCAGCGCCTGCTCGTCAGATGCCAGCGCCAGCTCCTGCAACAATTCAAGCAGGCGCTCGCGCATTTCCTGGGCGGCGCGGCGGGTAAAGGTAATGGCCAATAACTGCGCCGGCTGCGCGCCGGCCAGCAGCAGGCGCAGGATGCGCGCCACCAGCAGCCAGGTCTTGCCGCTGCCGGCGCAGGCTTCGACCACCGCCGAGCGGCGCGGATCGCAGGCCCCGGCGACAAAGGCCTCGGCGCTGGCGGCCTGGCCGTCGATTTCGTAGGCGCGCGCGGCGCTCTCGTATTGACTCACCAGGCCCCCTTGCGGCACAGGCCGCGCACTTCGCAATATTGGCAGATCGAGGCCACGCCGTTGGCCGGCAACGGTGCCCCGCCGCTGATGGCCGCCATGCTGGTGCCGATGTGCTTGAGCAGCGCCGCCCGCCAGCGCGCATAATCGGGCGCCTCGACATCGCCGGTCTTGTCGCCGTTCTTGCCTTTCGACAGTTCCAGCGCAACGTAATGCGCAGCCACCACCGGCAAGCCGGAAAGGATGCCGTAAAACGGCAATTGCTGGTCTTCCAGACCCTTGAGCTTGGCGCGCAACGCCAGCAGATTATTGGTTTTGTAATCGAGCACGGCAAATTTTCCGTCACCATTGTCATCTGCCTCGCCGCTCATGCGGTCGATGCGGTCGATGCGTCCGTTCAGCGTCACCTGCCAGCCCGGCCCTTCAAAACTGCGCTCGAAGGCCTGCTCGCCGAAAGCAAAAATCCAGCCCTCGGCTTCGCGCCCATTGGCCCAGGCCAGGTAGGACGGCATGACTTTTTGCCAGCGCACGTAATAGCCGAGCGCGGCCGCGCTATGTTCGAGTTCGGTGCCGAAAATGCGCGCCGAAATGGCCGTCATCAGGGCCGTACGGTCTTGCCCGGGCTCGCGCAGCAGGGTCGCATGGTACTCGTCCAGGATGGCATGCAGCCAGCCGCCGTAATCGCGTTTTTCCGGCATGTCGGACAATTCGTCGAGGCCTTTCAGGCGCAGCATGCGGCTGGCAAAAAACTGGTAGGGGCAAGCCATGAAGCTGTTGTAGCCGCTGGCCGACAGCGTTGCCGGCGCCAGTTCCGGCGCCACCGGCTGCGGCCTGACGGGCGCCTGCGCTGTCAGGCAGGCCGTTTGCAGGCGCACCGCGTGGCGTGCCAGCGGGCTGGCGCCGGCACGCGCCAGCGCCAGTTCGATGCGGGTCAGCCATGGACTGAGCGGATTGGGCTCGCCATCCTGCTGCGCCTGCCACGACAGCACCAGCACCGGGTTGGCCAGCAGCAGCTCGGCAAAATCGCGCATCTGCTGGCGCTGGCGCGATTCGCGCGTGGCCAATCCCAGTTCGGCGCGCACCGCGTTGGCGAAAAACAGCGTCTCGGCGGCCTGCGACGGCAGGTGCGAGGCATCGGCGCCGACCATCAGGACGGCATCGAAACGGCGCAGGCGGGCGCCGTTCAGCGGCAGCATCAAGACCCGCGAATCGCTGGCCGCGGCGATAAAGGCAATCGATTCCATTTGCCCGCCGAGGCAGGCGCGCCATTCGGAAAAGGAAAACGCCGGCCCGGCCCCATGCTCGGCCCCCAGCGCCGCAATCATCTCTTGCAGCTGGCGGCCGGCGGCATCGGCGGCCAGCGCCTCGTCCATCCCCAATTGCGCCAAAGTCTGCAAGGTCAGTTCGGCCCACTGCGCAATGCTCTTGCTGCCGACAAACAGCGCGGCCTGCGCCGCCATCGTCTGCACCAGCGTCGACAGCTGCGGCTCGCCGTATCGGTCCTGATCCTGCAGCCGCGCCGCGCTTGCCTGCAGCGCGCGCCAGCCGCCCTGGACATTGGCGCGGCGCAGCGCCGTCTCCAGCGCCATGATTTGTTCGGCGCGGCCGGCGCCGCTGCCGTTGAAAAACGGCGACTTCAGAAAGTCGAGCAGGGCGACCGTATCGGCGCGGCTGGCGACCACATCCATCCAGGCCGACAGCGCGGCGGCGGCGCGTGTGGTCGACAGCTTCCAGCCGGTTTCGTCGGCCACCAGCACTTGCGCCCGTTCCAGCAGGGCGCGGATGCGGCGCGCCACGACCCGGTCCTGGGCCACGATGGCGATTGCCGATTTTCCGCCGGCCAGCCAGTCGAGCACGGTTTGCGCACCGTGTTGCGCCTCCTGTTCGAGGCTCGATGCCGGCGCCAGCGACCAGCCGGCCGGCGCCGCCGCGCTGTCTGCCGGCGCCGCCTCCTCTGCCGGCGCTTCCGGGGCGTCGGCCAATTCCGGCCAGGCCGCGCGCAGCAGGGCCGGCAAGGCGGCCGGCCGCCAGTCGAGCGTAATCACGCTGACCTGGCGCCGGCGGCCGTAAGCCTGCAAAAAGGCCTGCTCGATGTCGTCGGGCGCCACCGGATTGATCCATACCAGGTCGTCGGCCGCGCGCCCGGCCAGGGCCAGCATCTGCGCATGACGCAAGACGGTCTTGTCCTTGCTCTCGAGCTGGCTTTGCCAGATGGTCCAGACCAGTTGCGCTTCGTCCGACAGCAGTTTGCGCGCCGGCGGCGACAAGGCCGCCAGCGCCTGCTCCCAGCGCGCGCTCAGCGCATCGGGGGCCGCCAGCGCCGTCGGCAGCAGGCTGCGCGTCAATTCGTCCGACAGCGTCAGCAACAGCTCGGCCAGCGGCAGCAAATCGGTATTGCTGCGGGCGGTAAACAGCTTTTTTAGCCAGGCGTGCTGGCGCAGCTCGGCATACAAGGCCATCAGGCGCGCATTGTCGCCGCTGGCCAGCGGGCCCTCATGGTCCAGCGCATGCTGCGCCAGCCAGCCGGAAACGGTATTGATGCGCGGGGCGATGAAGGGGCGCCTGAGCTGGGCGGCCAGCGCCTGTTTCAGCAGCTGGGCATGCGAAAACGCCGGCACCAGGACTTGAACCGCAGCGAGCTCGCGCGGATGGGCCGCCAGCAGCGCGGCGGCGCTATTGGCCCAAAATGCCGGTCCGGGCGCAAACAAATACGAGGTAACAGGCATCGAAAAGAACCCAGCAGGAGGCGATAAGCAGGCATTTTATGCCAGGCTCAGGCCGGCGACGCGTATTTTCCAACATTTTTGACGATCGCTGTCCACGATTGTTAGAAATGGGTTAATATTGCCAAAACCATCCCGCAAGACACCTTCCGCCAGCCCAATCCTGTCCTCTTGAATCCCTGCATTGCGTCTCCATGATAGTGATGCGACTTGTTGCAAACAGCGGGCATACCGGGTAACGATGAGGAAAGCGGTCCCGAATCGGCGGTGATGTATCCATTAACTGAAACACTATTGCCTCACAAAGAGGAAATCATGAGCGAAAATATCAAACACATTAGCGATGCCTCCTTCGAAGCCGAAGTCCTCAAGGCCGACCGTCCGGTACTGGTCGACTTTTGGGCCGAATGGTGCGGCCCTTGCAAGATGATTGCCCCGATCCTCGAAGAAGTAGCCAAAGAATATGACGGCAAGATCCTGATCGCCAAACTCGATGTCGATGCCAACCAGGCCGTGCCGGCCAAGTTCGGCATCCGCGGCATCCCGACGCTCATCCTGTTCAAGAACGGCGTCAATGTCGCGCAAAAAGTCGGCGCGCTGGCCAAAGGACAGCTGACGTCCTTCATCGACAGCAATATCTGATGGCCCGTCCCGGCTCGGCGAAAAAACTCACCAATGACCTTATATAATCATAAATAATCAGTGAGCAAGCTCGCTTAGCCGGTGATTTAATCATGAGTGCGCGCCCCAAACCAGTGCAATACCTTTATAATGTTCGCTGTAACGGCACACGCCTGTGTGGCCGTTACGCGATCGGCCTGCAGAATTTGGCCTATTTAACTCACACCACGTAGCGCCCTCCCCCACCAAACTATTCCCGTCCCGGGACACCTTAATTATGCATTTATCTGAATTAAAGGCCTTACACGTCTCCGCCCTGCTGGAGATGGCAATCGGCCTCGATATCGACAACGCGGCCCGGCTGCGCAAACAAGAACTGATGTTCGCGATTCTCAAGAAACGCGCAAAATCAGGCGAACAGATTTTTGGCGATGGCGCCCTCGAAGTGCTGCCCGACGGCTTCGGCTTCCTGCGCTCGCCCGACGCCAGCTATATGGCGTCCACCGACGACATTTACATTTCGCCGTCTCAGATCCGCCGCTTCAATCTGCACACCGGCGATTCGATCGAGGGCGAAGTGCGCACCCCCAAGGATGGCGAGCGCTATTTTGCGCTGGTCAAGGTCGACAAGGTCAACGGCGAATCGCCGGAAGCCTCCAAGCACCGCATCCTGTTCGAAAACCTGACGCCGCTGCACCCGAACGAGCCTTTGCGCCTCGAGCGCGAAATGAACGGCCAGGAAAACATCACCGGCCGCATCATCGACCTCATCGCGCCGATCGGCAAAGGCCAGCGCGGCTTGCTGGTGGCCTCGCCGAAGTCCGGCAAATCGGTGATCCTGCAGCACATCGCGCATGCGATCACGGCCAACCATCCCGACATCACGCTGATCGTGCTGCTGATCGACGAACGGCCTGAGGAAGTGACCGAAATGCAGCGCTCGGTGCGCGGCGAAGTGGTCGCCTCGACCTTCGACGAACCGGCCACGCGCCACGTGCAAGTGGCCGAAATGGTGCTCGAAAAAGCCAAGCGCCTGGTCGAAATGAAAAAAGACGTGGTGATCCTGCTCGATTCGATCACGCGCCTGGCGCGCGCCTACAACACCGTGATCCCGGCTTCGGGCAAGGTCCTGACCGGCGGTGTCGACGCCAACGCGCTGCAACGCCCGAAACGCTTCTTCGGCGCGGCCCGCAATATCGAAGAAGGCGGCTCGCTGACCATCATCGCCACCGCCCTGATCGAAACCGGCAGCCGCATGGACGACGTGATCTTTGAAGAATTCAAGGGCACCGGCAATATGGAAGTGCATCTCGAGCGCCGCCTGGCCGAAAAACGCGTCTACCCGGCGATCAACCTGAACAAATCGGGCACGCGCCGCGAAGAACTGCTGATCAAGCCGGACCAGCTGCAAAAAATCTGGATCCTGCGCAAACTGCTGTACTCGATGGACGAAATCGAAGCGATGGAATTCATCCTCGACAAGATGAAAGCGACCAAGAACAACGCCGAATTCTTCGACATGATGAGAAGAGGCGGGTAAAAAAAAGCGCGGAGCATGGCTCCGCGCTTTTTTTTTACGGTATTGCCTTGCAAGGCAAT
>JAIZVZ010000096.1 GCA_021768485.1 Oxalobacteraceae bacterium
ACTGAGCTATCAGGGAAAAGAGGCAAAATTATATATTCGCTACATAATCTTGTCAAGATTTTATAGACTTGTCTGTCTTTGCTGCATCTTTCAGCGAAGTGATTTGGGTCAATCGCCGAAAGAATGCAATCTTAAAGCACTTTCACAATCGCGTCAACAACGTTGTCAATATTCATCAAATTTAATGCGGCAACACAGATGCGGCCGGAGTCGACGGCATACACCGATGCGTTTTCGCGCAGCGCGCCGACCTGTTCCTTGCTAAGGCCCGAGTAGGAAAACATGCCGCGCTGTTCGCGCACGAAATTGAAGTCGTGGCCCGGCGCTTTTTGCTTGAGTTTTTCAACCAGCAGATTGCGCATTTCGCGGATGCGCAGGCGCATGCCGCTCAGCTCTTCTTCCCACAGCTTGCGCAGTTCCGGCGTGCCGAGCACGGTGGCCACCAGCTGGCCGCCATGCAGCGGCGGGTTGGAGTAATTGGTGCGGATCACGCGCTTGAGTTGCGACAGGATGCGCGCCGTTTCTTCGGCGCTGCTGCCGACGATGCTCAGGGCGCCAACGCGTTCGCCGTACAGCGAAAACGACTTCGAAAACGAGTTCGAGACGAACAGCGGGCCACCGGCGGCAACAAAGCGGCGCACCACGGCGCCGTCTTCGGCAATCCCTTCGCTAAAGCCCTGATAGGCCATGTCGAGGAAGGGAATCAGGCCGCCCGCGGTAACGGCGGCGATCACCTGCCCCCATTGCGCCTCGGTCAGGTCGGCGCCGGTCGGGTTGTGGCAGCATGCATGCAAGACCACGATGGCGCCGCGCGGCATCGCCTTCAGCGAGGCCAGCAGGCCGTCGATGTCGACGCCGTGGGTCTTGCTGTCGTAATAGGTATAGGTGTTGACGACGAAGCCGGCGCTTTCGAACAGGGCGCGGTGATTTTCCCAGCTCGGATTGGAAATCCAGACCTGCGAATCCGGCGCGAAACGCTTGAGGAAGTCGGCGCCGAGCTTGAGGGCGCCGGTGCCGCCCAGCGCTTGCACGGTCAGCGCGCGCTTTTCGGCGATCACAGGACTGTCGGCGCCGAACACCAGCGCCTGCACCGCCTTGTCGTAGACGGCCAGACCGTCGATCGGCAAATACGGGCGCGGCGCCAGTTTTTCGATCATCAATTGTTCGGCTTGCTTGACGCAGGACAGCAGCGGCACTTTGCCGTTGGCGTCGTAATAGACGCCGACGCCAAGATTGACCTTGGCCGGATTGGTGTCGGCGTTATAGCCTTCGGTAATACCCAGAATCGGGTCGCGTGGCGCCATCGCAATGGCGGTAAAAATGGTGGCGGGGGCAGGTGCGTTCATCGTGATAATATCCAGTTGACGGAGAAATTGGTTGTTGCCGTCAGGCTCAAACAGATGCGCTAGGCTCGGCCCGATGCGACACACGGAGTATTATTTTAACCTAGAACTTGCCCATAAAACGGGCTTGCGCATGCCAATGCGCGCCAGCGCGCAGCGCGCGCCGATAAAATGGCGCACAATTGATGCCCGCGATGGAATGGTATTCGGCCATTTTTGTCTTCTTTTTCACAATTTCCGACACAAATTCTTAAGCAAGGCGCCTGACTCATGGCAGATTTACCCGAAGTGATTGTGCAAGCGGCCCCAGCCAAAATCGTTACTTTCCCCGATTCGCCGTTCCGGCTGCACCAGCCCTTCCCGCCCGCCGGCGACCAGCCCGTTGCCATTGACCTTTTGTGCGAAGGCATCACGGACGGCCTGGCCTATCAGACGCTGCTCGGCGTGACCGGCTCCGGCAAGACCTATACGATGGCCAATGTGATTGCCCGCATGGGACGGCCGGCGATCGTGTTCGCGCCCAACAAGACGCTGGCGGCCCAGCTCTACAGCGAGTTCCGCGAATTTTTCCCCGAGAACGCCGTCGAGTATTTCGTCAGCTATTACGATTACTACCAGCCCGAAGCCTATGTGCCGCAGCGCGACCTGTTCATCGAAAAAGACTCCTCGATCAACGAGCATATCGAGCAGATGCGCCTGTCGTGCACCAAGTCGCTGATGGAGCGGCGCGATGTCGTCATCGTCGCCACCGTCTCGGCCATTTACGGCATCGGCAATCCGACCGAATACCACCAGATGATTCTGACGCTGCGCGTCCACGACCGCCTGGCGCAGCGCGATGTGATCGCGCGCCTGATCCAGATGCAGTACACGCGCAATGAAATCGACTTCGGCCGCGGCACCTTCCGCGTGCGCGGCGATACCATCGACATTTTCCCGGCCGAGCATGCCGAGCTGGCGATCCGCATCGAGATGTTCGACGATACCGTCGAGAGCCTGCAGCTGTTCGACCCGCTGACCGGCCGCGTGCGCCAGAAGATCCCGCGCTTTACCGTTTATCCGGGCTCGCATTACGTCACCCCGCGCGCCACCGTGCTGCGCGCAATCGAGACCATCAAGGACGAATTGCGCGAACGCCTGGAATTTTTTTACAAGGACCAGAAGCTGGTGGAGGCCCAGCGCATCGAGCAGCGCACGCGCTTCGACCTCGAAATGATGGCCGAGATCGGTTTTACCAAGGGTATCGAAAACTATTCGCGCCACCTGTCCGGCGCCCTGCCCGGCGAACCGCCGCCGACCCTGGTCGATTACCTGCCGACCGACGCCCTGATGTTCATGGACGAATCGCACGTGCTGGTCGGCCAGCTGAGCGCCATGTATAACGGCGACCGTTCGCGCAAGACCAATCTCGTCGATTACGGCTTCCGCCTGCCTTCGGCGCTCGACAACCGGCCGCTGCGCTTCGACGAGTTCGAGGGCAAGCTGCGGCAGACCGTGTTCGTCTCGGCGACGCCGGCCGATTACGAAAAACAGCATGCCGACCAGGTGGTCGAGCAGGTCGTGCGGCCGACCGGCCTGGTCGATCCGCTGATCATCGTGCGCCCGGCGACCACCCAGGTCGACGACCTGATGTCGGAAATCCGCGAGCGCATCGTCAAGAACGAGCGCGTGCTGGTGACCACGCTGACCAAGCGCATGTCGGAACAGCTGACCGATTACCTGTCCGATCACGGCGTCAAGGTCCGTTACCTGCACAGCGACATCGATACCGTCGAGCGCGTCGAAATCCTGCGCGACCTGCGCCTGGGCACTTTTGATGTGCTGGTCGGCATCAACCTGCTGCGCGAAGGCCTCGATCTGCCGGAAGTGTCGCTGGTGGCCATCCTCGACGCCGACAAGGAAGGCTTTTTGCGCTCCGAGCGCAGCCTGATCCAGACCATCGGCCGCGCCGCCCGCAACCTCAACGGCGTCGCCATTCTGTATGGCGACCGCATGACCGATTCGATGCGGCGCGCCATCGACGAGACCGAGCGCCGGCGCGCCAAGCAGATCGCCTTCAATGCCGCCAACGGCATCACGCCGACCGGCATCGTCAAGAGCATCAAGGAAATGATCGACGGCGTCTACAGCCCCGATGCCGCCCGCGAGCAGATGGTGGTCGAGCAGGAACAGGCGAAATACGAGGCGATGAGCGAAAAGCAGATCAGCCGCGAAATCAAGCGCCTCGAAAAGCAGATGCAGGACCATGCCAAGAATCTCGAATTCGAAAAAGCGGCGCAGGTGCGCGACCAGCTGCGCGTACTGAAAGAACAGCTGTTCGGCGCCGCCGGCGGCGACAATGTCGCTGTGCTCTGAGCACCGGCGCAATGGCGGACACTATGCATGACATGCACGGCAAGCGGCACGAAACACATCGCCCGCCGCGCGGGCAACGGGCCGGCGCCGGCCCGGGAGCGGAGGCCTGATGCATCGGGGCGTCGCCTGCGCGCTGGCCTCGGCCGTCCTGTTCGGCGCCAGCACGCCGTTTGCCAAAATGCTGTCGGCGCATATGCCGCCACAGATGCTGGCCGGCCTTTTGTACATGGGCAGCGGGCTCGGCCTGCTGGTCTGCCTGCTGCTGCGCCGCCTGGCACAATACGCCGCGCGTACCGGCACACCCGGGCACAGCGCGGGCGCCGTGCAGGCGCAGCGGCCGCCGGCCTCGAATGCACTGCCGGCGACCGACCTGCCGTGGCTGGCCGGCGCCATCCTGGCCGGCGGCGTCGCCGCCCCGGTCTTGCTGATGACAGGCCTGGGCTCGACCCCGGCCTCGTCGGCCTCGCTGCTGCTCAATCTGGAAGGCGTGCTGACGGCGCTGCTGGCCTGGTTCGTCTTTCATGAAAACGTCGACCGCCGCATTTTTTTCGGCATGCTGCTGATCGTGCTGGCCGGCGTGCTGCTGTCGTGGCGCGGCCAGCCGGCGCCGGGCGTGCCGTGGGGGGCGCTGGCAATCGCCGCCGCCTGCCTGTGCTGGGCGGTCGACAACAATCTCACGCGCAAGGTTTCGGCCGGCGACGCCTTGCAGATCGCCGCCCTCAAGGGTCTGGCCGCCGGCGCCGTCAATCTGTCGCTGGCACTGGCGCTCGGCGCCCACCTGCCGGCCGCCGCCCTGGTATCGGGCGCGGCAGTGGTCGGTTTCGCCGGCTACGGCATCAGCCTGGTGCTGTTCGTGCTGGCGCTACGCCTGCTCGGCACGGCCCGCACCGGCGCCTATTTTTCGGCCGCGCCGTTTGCCGGCGCCCTCCTGTCCCTGTGCATGCCTGGCGAGGCGCCCGGCATGGTCTTCTGGCTGGCGGCCGCCATGATGGGCCTGGGCATCTGCTTGCACCTGAGCGAACGGCATCAGCATGCGCATAGCCATGAAGCGCTCGAGCACAGCCACGAACACAGCCATGACGAGCACCACCAGCACCAGCATGATGGCGAATCGAGTCAGCTGCCCGATAACGGCGGCCGGCACAGCCATCTGCACCGGCATGCGCCGCTCAGCCACAGCCACGCGCACTTCCCCGACATCCACCACCGCCACCCGCACCGGAAATAAAGGCAGGCCACGCCGTGCGGCGCCGGCAGGCCATCCCCTCCGCTACTACTGTGCTTGCTGCAACAGTGCTTGCTGCGGCCGTGCTTACTGCGCCAGTTCGCGCGCCAGGCGATACAGGTAGGTCTGGCCTTCGTACAGCGATTTGACACGCAGATGCTCATTCAAGCCATGCACGCCGCTGCTGCCCGCCTCGGCAAACATGCCGCTGATGCCGTAAGTCCAGATGCCGGCATTGTTGAGGAAGCGGCCATCGGTGGCGCCGGTCGACATGGTCGGCAGCACCGGCACGCCGGGCCACATGTCGGCGCTGATCGCTTCGACCTTGCGCATCAATTCAGGCGTCAGCGGCGGCACCGGCGAACTGACGGCGCGGCCCACCGGCGTGACCACGATCTTGTCGTCGGCCAGCACCCGCACCAGCGTATTTTTCACGTCCTCGACCGCTTCGCCGGGGATGATGCGGCAATTGACAAGGGCCCGCACGCGCTGCGGCAAGGCATTGTCGGCATGGCCGCCATCGACCATGGTCGCCACGCAAGTGGTGCGCACGCTGGCATTATGGAAAGGACTTTGCGCATACAGGCGCGCCAGCGCATCCGGGGCCGGCGGGTCGAGCAGCACCGCCCGCATGTCGGCGGCGCTCTGCCCGCTTTCGAGCTTGGCCATGCGTTCATAATAATTGCGCGTGGTCGCCGTCAGGTGAACAGGGAAATCGTATTTGCCAAGGCGCGACAGGCCATCGGCCAGGTGGTAGATCGCATTGTCGCGCGGCGGCAGCGAACTGTGGCCGCCCGGATTGGTCACTTCGAGCTGGAAGGTCTGGAAGACTTTTTCGCCGGCCTGGATGCCGTGCCGCTGCGGCTTGCCGTTCTTGTCGAGCTGGCCGCCGCCGCCTTCGTTCAGGGCCAGCTCGGCGTCGATCAGTTCGCGGTGGCTTTTCAGCAGATAGTCGACGCCGTTGAATTGCGAGCTGGCGCCGAGTTCTTCATCGCAGGTCAGGGCCATGATGATGTCGCGCCGGAACGCGGCGTGTTCGCGCTTGAAGCGGATCATGTTGGCCACGAAGACAGCCGCCATCGCCTTGTCGTCGGCCGCGCCGCGCGCATAAAACATGCCGTCCTCTTCCACCAGCTTGAAAGGATCGCGCTGCCAGTCCTCGCGCCGCGCTTCGACCACGTCGACATGGGCCAGCAGCAGCAAGGGCTTGAGGGCGCCGCTGCCTTTCAGGCGGGCCACCAGATTGCCTTTTTTCGGGGCGCCGGCCGGCACCACGATCTGCATCTCGGCGGCGCTGTAGCCGCCGCTCTTGAGCCGCGCCGCCATGGCATTGACGGCCTGGGTGCAACTGCCGGCCGACTCGGTCGTATTGATCTCGACCAGTTCCTGATAAATTGAGCGCAGCTGCTGCTGATCGGGCGTCAGCGGCGCCGCCTGCGCCAGCGCCGGCAGCGCGCACATCAATCCGGAAACAAGCAGACAGACAGGGGCAAGTCGCAACGATTTCATCATATTCTCCACATGGACAAAGTTGAACGATGTCAGAGATTATATGTTATCAATATGAAAAGTAGCGAATTTGTTAAGAATGTGCGGGAAATGCGGAACGTGCGAAACGCAATGCCCGGGCCGGACGGCCCGGGCGGCGGAATTACTGGTTTTCACCTTTTTTAGTCCATGCGGCCAGCTGGTGCGGGCGCAAACCGTCGTATTCTTCGAACGGTTGATGGATCCATGGATTGGTTTCTAGGTAAGACAGATAGTAGTCGGGCTTGATCACCGAGCACGCCTTGCACCAGATGACGGCCGATTTGACTTCGCTGACATCGGGGAAATTGCTGCGCAAATGTTCTTGCACCTTGACCAGCGTGACGCCGGAATCGACCAGATCATCCACGATCAAGACCCGGCCACCGAGGGTGCCGCGGGTCATCGTGATGAATTTGGCGATATCGAGTTCGCCTTGCTGGGTGCCCGACTCTTCGCGGTACGAGCTGGTCGACAGAATCGCCAGCGGTACATCGAAAATGCGCGAAAAAATGTCACCGGGGCGCACGCCGCCGCGCGCCAGGCACAGGATCTGGTCGAATTTCCAGCCCGATTCGTGCACTTGCAGGGCCAGGCGCTCGATTGCGCGGTGATATTCGTCCCAGGACACCCACAGGTGTTTGTCGTTTGAAGTCGTGTTCATGAAAATACTCTATCTATCGTTTTTCTGCCTGTTTTTCAGGCAAATGGGTGGCGCAGGACAATTGTTTCTTCGCGGTCAGGACCGGTCGAGACCATATCGATCGGTATGCCGACCAATTGTTCGATGCGCATGACATAGGCACGCGCATTGGCCGGCAAGGCCGCCAGCGACTTGGCGCCGACCGTGCTTTCTTTCCAGCCCGGCATTTCTTCGTAAATCGGCTGGCAGCGGCCGGCATCTTCGGCGCCGACCGGGAAGATGTCGACAGTCTTGCCGTCGAGCTTGTAGCCGGTGCAGATTTTCAGCGTCTCGAGGCCGTCGAGCACATCGAGCTTGGTCAGGCACATGCCGGTCACGCCATTGATCTGGACCGAGCGTTTCAGCAGCGCCGCATCGAACCAGCCGCAGCGGCGGGCACGCCCGGTGACGGTACCGAACTCATGGCCGACCGACGACAGATGCTTGCCCACGCCTTCATCGGTCGACAGCTCCGACGGGAACGGGCCGAAACCGACGCGCGTCGTATAGGCCTTGGTAATGCCCAAAATATAATGCAGCATGCCCGGACCGACGCCGGAACCGGCGGCGGCATTGCCGGCCACGCAATTGCTCGAAGTAACGTAAGGATAGGTGCCGTGATCGACGTCGAGCAAACTGCCCTGCGCGCCTTCGAACAGCAGGTTGCCGCCGGCATTGAAGGCGGCGTACAGTGCGCTGGAGACATCGGCCACCATCGGCTTCAAGCGCGGCACCTGGGCCATCGCATCGTCGAACGTCTTTTGATACTCGATCGCCGGCACTTTCAGGTAGCCGCTCAGAACGAAATTGTGATAATCGAGGTTTTCGCGCAGCTTCTCGCCAAAACGCTGTTCGTTGAGCAGGTCGGCGACGCGGATCGCGCGCCGCGCAACCTTGTCTTCATAGGCCGGGCCGATGCCCTTGCCGGTGGTGCCGAGCTTGTGCTCGCCACGCGCAATTTCGCGCGCGCCATCGAGCGCCACGTGGTAAGGCAGAATCAGAGGGCAGGCTTCGGAAATCTTCAGGCGCGACACCACTTCGACACCGATGGCGTCGAGCTTGTCGATTTCGCGCAGCACGTCGGGCACCGACAGCACCACGCCGTTACCGATGTAGCAAGCAACGCCGGCGCGCATGATGCCCGACGGGATCAGCTGCAGCGCCGTCTTCTGGCCCTTGATAACCAGTGTATGGCCAGCATTATGTCCACCCTGAAACCGCACCACGCCTTGCGCGTGATCGGTCAGCCAGTCGACGATTTTGCCCTTGCCTTCATCGCCCCACTGGGTACCGATTACGACGACGTTTTTTGCCTTGTTTTGTTGTGACATCTTTAGCCTTTGATTATCCAATTTCCAGTATTTACAGTATCTTGCACCAGCACGCGATCGCAATCGAACTCGTCCTGGTCGTGCTCGTGTCCCGGCAGGGCCTGTACCACGACCTCACCCTGGCTGCGCAGCTGCGCGACCTTGGCCCGCAAGCCAGGATCGTCGCCCCACGGCGCCCGAATCGCCGAAGTGCGTTGCGCGCCCGGCAACAGCCGCGCCAGTTCGCGCAAATCCATCGAAAAGCCGGTCGCCGGACGCGCGCGCCCAAAGACTTCGCCGACGTCGTCGTAGCGTCCGCCACGCGCAACCGCATTCGGCAAGCCCGGCACATACAGCGCAAACATCACGCCGCTTTCATATTCGTAGCCGCGCAGGTCGGCCAGGTCGATGGCGACATTGTCGCGGCCCTTGGCCAGCGCAGCCAGTTCGTCGAGCGCCCTGGCAATGCCCGGCAGCGGCGGCAGTTCGGCGCGCGCGCGCGCAATCGCGCCGACATCGCCGTACATCTGCGGCAATGCCAGCAAGGCGGCGCGCGTGGCCGGCGCATAATTTCTTGTTATTTCGTCCATTCCGGACAAATCCTTGGCGCGCAGCAGATTATATAACCGCGCCTCGTCCTTTTGGGCCCTGGCGTCGCTGGCCAACAACGCCCGCACCACGCCGACGTGGCATAAATCGAGCCTTACCTCGCTAAAGCCGGCCAGCGCCAGCGAGGCCACCGCCAGATCGGCGATTTCGGCGTCCGCTTCCAGGCCGGCATGGCCGTACAGCTCGGCGCCGATCTGCAGCGGTTCGCGCGTCGCATGCAAGCCTTGCGGCCGCGTGCGCAAGACGCTGCCGGCATAGCACAGACGCGTCACCGATGGGCGGTTGAGCAACTGGGAATCGATCCGCGCCACCTGCGTGGTCATGTCGGCGCGCAGGCCCAGCGTGCGCCCGGACAGCTGGTCGATCAGTTTGAACGTATATAAATCGCGGTCTTTGGCGGTGCCGGCCAGCAGCGAGTCGAGATATTCGAGCATCGGCGGCATCACCAGTTCGTAGCCGTACAGGCGGAACTGATCGAGCATGGCGCGCCGCAGCGTCTCGATCTTGCGTGCTTCGGACGGCAGGATGTCGGCGATATTTTCGGGAAGTAGCCAGTTAAGCATGGGGTAGCAAACGCATCATCAAATCAAAATTTACGGTCGGGCAAAATCGAAGCAAGACCAAACAAGGACGCCGGGCCGGCGGACCGTCAACATCAGGCCAGTCATCGTCAAAATCGGCGCATCAAAAGCGGCGCGTCAAAAAAAATGATGCTGCGCGCCGGCAGCATCGGGCCCGACAAGGCGGCCGCGGCCGCCTGCCAAACGATTCTTATTTTTTCGCAGGCTTGGACGCCGTCCCGGCCCCCGAACTCTTGAAATACTTGAAAAACTCGGAACTCGAATCGATCATCATGACATCGGTGCGGTTCTTGAAGCTGGCGCGATAGGCTTCCAGGCTGCGGTAGAACTTGTAAAACTCGGGGTTCTTGCCGAAGGCCTGGGCGTAGGTCTGCGACGCCTTGGCATCGCCCTCGCCGCGGATCTGTTCGGCATCGCGGTAGGCCTCGGCCAGAATCACGGTGCGCTGCTTGTCGGCGTCGGCGCGGATCTGTTCGGATTCGGCCGAACCGGTCGAGCGCAGTTCATTCGCCACCCGGGTCCGCTCGGCCTTCATGCGGTCGTATACCGAGGCGTTGATCTGCTCGACATAGTCGACCCGCTTGAGGCGCACATCGATGATTTCGACGCCGATCTGACGGCATTCCTGCACCACCTTGCTGCGCACGCCTTCCATCACGTGCCCGCGCTCGCCGGAAATGACTTCGCGCACGGTGCGCTTGGTAATTTCGTCGTTCAGGGCGGCCTTGACGATTTGCGACAGGCGGTCCTGGGCGCGGTGCTCGTCGCCGCCGAAGCTGACGTAGAACAGGCGCGGTTCGACGATATGCCATTTGACGAAGGCATCGACCAGGATGTTTTTCTTTTCGGCCGTGATGAAGCGGTCGGCTTCCGGCGAATCGATGGTCAGGATGCGCTTGTCCATGAACAGCACGTTCTGGAATGGCGGCGGCAATTTGAAATGCAGACCCGGCTCCTTGATGACTTCCTTGACTTCACCAAGCGCGAACACGATCGCAAATTGTTTTTGGTCGACCACGAACACTGTCGAGGTCAACAGGATCAGCACGACGAACAGACCGATCAGAAAGCTGGCAATGCGGTTCATCAGCGTGCCTCCCGATCGCGGTTGCTATCGCGGCTGCGGCCATTGTCGCGGATCCGGGTATCGACCGGATCGGACGCCGCCGGCGCCGTGGTGGCGGTCGGCGCCGGTGCGCTGGCGGCCGGCTTGCCGGCCGCTTCCTGGGCCGCGCCCTGTGCCATCATCTTATCGAGCGGCAAATAGACCATATTGTTGCCGGCCTTGGTGTCGGCCATGACTTTGGTGGTGTTCGAGAAAATTTGCTGCATGGTTTCCAGATACATGCGGTCGCGCGTGACGGCCGGGGCTTTTTGATATTCGGTCAACACCTGCTTGAAGCGCGCAGCATCGCCGACCGCACCTTCGACCACGCGCGCCTTGTAGGCTTGCGCCTCCTGGATGCGGCGGAACGCTTCGCCGCGCGCTTTCGGCACGACGTCGTTGGCATACGCCTGGCCTTCATTTTTCTGGCGTTCGCGGTCCTGCCCTGCCTTGACCGCATCATCGAAGGCGGCCTGCACCTGCTCGGGCGGCTGCACCGCCATCATCGTGATATTGGTGATCATGGCGCCGGACTGATAGCGGTCGAGAATTTGCTGCATCAGGCGGCTGACGTCGAGCGCCACTTTTTCGCGCCCTTCGTAGAGCACGAAATCCATCTTGCTGCGGCCGACGATTTCGCGGATCGCGGTCTCGGCAACCTGGCGCAGCATTTCGTCCTGGCCGCGGTTGTTGAAGACCCAGGCCACCGCATCCTTCAATTTGTACTGGACCGCAAACTGGATGTCGATGATGTTTTCATCGTCGGTCAGCATCAGCGCTTCCTTGGCCTGCTTGTTGCGCACTGTTTGCCGGTAACCGACCTCAACCGTGCGCACCTGCGAGACATTGACGATTTCATGGCTCTGGACCGGATAAGGCCAGCGCCAGTTGAAGCCCGGCGGCGCCATATGGCCAGAATATTTACCGAAAGTCATGATGACCGCGGTCTGCCCTTCCTGGACGATGAAAAAACCGCTCAGCGCCCACAGCACGAAAACGATGGCGGCGCCGGCGGCGCTGACGAGGCCAAAGTTTTTCAGTCCGGGGCGAAAGCCGCCGCCATTGTTGTTGCCGCCACCGCCACCATCGCCGCGCTTGCCGAACAGCTTATTGACGCGCTGATTGAAATCGCGCCATAACTGTTCGAGATCGGGAGGTCCGTCGGGCTTTTTGCCTTCCTGGGCTTTTTTGTTGTCGTCACCACGACCCCAACGCGGGTCGTTCAGTGAAAACTTCAAGCCAATTTTTTTTAGTAAGGAGACGAGCATACTATCGCGATCGAGTAAGGTTTAAAACCTGGGCTTGCTTTCTGTGGCACAGTCCTGGTCCGGCCGCGGCCGAACCTGCATCAACTTCATCTTGCGCATAACGATATTCATACATCGGTTAATGATCCGGCAGCATAATCCTGCCGCGCCGCATCGAACGGCACCGCCGCCACACCATCGTCGGCCTGGGTCCTGGCGTAGACTTCCTGCGCAAATTCAGCCAGGGCGCCGCGCAACAGGTCGAGGCCAGCGCCCGTATGCGCGCTGATGAAAACGCGATGGATTTTATCATATTCATCGCGCTCAATAGCAGGTTCCAGCCCTGCGGCATCAATCTTATTCCACACCAGAATCTGCGGCACCTTGTCGGCGCCGATTTCCTTGAGCACCAGATTGACCTGCTCGATCTGCTCCATGCGCACCGGACTGGCGGCATCGACCACATGCAGCAGCAGATCGGCGTGAATGGTTTCTTCGAGCGTGGCGGTAAACGCGGCCACCAGCTGATGCGGCAATTCGCGCACGAAACCGACGGTGTCGGACACCACCACATTGCCTACGCCCTGCCCCAGGTAAACCCGGCGCGAGGTCGTGTCGAGCGTCGCAAACAGCTGGTCGGCGACATAGGCGCCGGCCTTGGTCAGGCTATTGAACAGGGTCGACTTGCCGGCATTGGTATAGCCGACCAGCGACACCGAAAACGTATGGCTGCGCCCGCGCGCGCGGCGCTGGGTGGCGCGCTGCTTGTGCAGCTTGTCGAGCTGGGCACGCAAGGCCTTGACCCGTTCGCCGATCAGCCGGCGATCGGTTTCGAGCTGGGTTTCGCCCGGCCCGCGCAGACCGATACCGCCTTTTTGCCGTTCCAGATGGGTCCAGCCGCGGATCAGGCGCGTCGCCAGATGCTGCAGCTGGGCCAGCTCGACCTGCAGCTTGCCCTCGTGGCTTTTGGCCCGTTGAGCAAAGATGTCGAGAATCAGCGAAGTACGGTCGAGCACCCGGATATTGAGGCGCTTTTCGAGATTGCGCTGCTGGGCCGGCGACAAGGCATGATTGAAGATGACGATCTCGAGCTGCAGATCGGCCACCGTCTCGGCAATTTCATCGGCCTTGCCGCTGCCGACGAAATAGGCAGCATCGGGCGCGCCACGTTTGCACGTGACGGTCGTAACCGGCTCGGCCCCGGCCGAACGCACCAGCAGGGCCAGCTCTTCAATCCCGGCAAGAAAATCGCCCTTGCCGAAATCGACCCCCACCAGGACAGCGCGCAGCAAAGCCTGTTTATGTGTAGCCATTAATGTTCAGGCATCCATGGCAGGCAGCGCGCCATCACCGGCGTGCGCAGGAAAAATAATGTGGCGATATTATTCTGCTTCCGATTCAAGGTTCAGGTTCACCGCACGGGCCGGCACCACCGTCGAAATGGCGTGCTTGTAGACCATTTGGGTGACGGTATTGCGCAGCAAGACGACATATTGATCGAACGATTCGATATGACCTTGCAGTTTGATGCCATTGACAAGATAGATCGAGACCGGAACATGCTCTTTACGTAAGGCATTCAGGAATGGGTCTTGTAACAGTTGCCCTTTATTGCTCATGACAGCTCCAATGTGTTGT
>JAIZVZ010000028.1 GCA_021768485.1 Oxalobacteraceae bacterium
GAACACGGTACCGTGTTCGGTCTGAACGGCCAGCGCGGACCGAGCGCGCAGGAATTGAAGGCCTTGCAGGATTCCTGCGAGGGCGAGATGAACATGATGCGCCACTGCCGCCAGTGCCGGGCCGATGCCGTCGGCCTGCTAGGCGAGGACCGCAGCGCCGAATTCACGACCGAAAAAATCGACGCCATGGAAGTGACGTACGACGGCGCCACGCGCAAGGCCTACCAGGAGCTGGTAGAGCAGGAGCGCCAGGCCAAGGTCGCCGCGCGCGAGGAGGAACAGGCGCAGCTGGCGCAGATGGCTGACACGGCCGGCATTTCGATGCTGATCGCGGTGGCGACCAAGGGCGGCGGCCGCGTCAACGAGCATTTCGGCCATGCCACCGAATTCCAGATCTACGAAGTCGATGCCGGCGGCGCCAAATTCGTCGGCCACCGGCGTGTCGATCTGTACTGCCAGGGCGGCTTTGGCGAGGAAGACACGCTGGGCACGGTGATCCGTGCGATCAACGATTGCCATGCGGTGTTCGTGGCCAAGATCGGCGGCTGTCCCAGGGACGATCTGCTCAAGGCCGGCATCGATCCGGTCGAACGCTACGCCCACGAATTCATCGAGCAGTCGGCGATCGCCTATTTCATGGAGTATGTGGTCAAGGTGAATGCCGGGACCGTCGTCCATCGCGTGCGCGGCGATGCCGACATACGGCAGGGCGCATTCATTAACGCAGCTTGAGTTGGCATTCTGAATTTGCAGCATCCACTTTTTTCGTATCTGGAGATAAAACATGGCTTACAAAATCATCGCGTCGCAATGCACAGGCTGTTCGGCATGCGAACCGGAGTGTCCGAATGTGGCAATCCGCGAAAAGAACGGCGTGTTTCTGATCGATCCGAAGAAATGCACCGAGTGTCTTGGCCATTTCGACGAGCCGCAATGCGTGGCCGTCTGCCCGGTCGACGATACGTGCGTGATCGACAAAGCCTATCCGCGATACGCGGCCTAGGAGGGCAGATGAATCTCACCATTACTCCGGCTGCCGAAAAGTTCATGCGCCGCATCGTGCGTTTCAGCGGCGGCGCGCCGCAATCGGGATTCCGCCTCAAGGTCAGCCTGGGCGGCTGTTCCGGTCTGTCTTCGGAATTTTCGGTCGAGCCGGCGCCGCTGGCCGGCGACACCAGTTTTGACTGCAACGGCTTGCCGATATTTCTGCCGGCCGAAAGCCGGCTGCTGCTCGACGGCGTGACCATCGATTTTGGCGATACGGTCGGCGAATCGGGCTTGCGCTTCAGGAATCCGCAAGCGCCTGTTTCAACTTGCAGTTCGCACGCCGCGGCAGCGCCGGCCAGCGTCAGCATCAGCGTTGCCAGTATCGGCCGGCGCAGCTGAAGCAGCGCCGCCGAAGCACAGCAGTTGAGCCGGTGCGGATGGCCGCATACGGCGAACGGTGCAATGCCAGCATGAGGAGGGCAATACCATGAAGATCAATCGCGAAGACGGCCATGTCGAACTCAATTGCCCACCCGCTTTCGCCTATGGCGAAAAAGTCGTCAGCAAGAAAACCATACGCAACGACGGCACCTTCGGCGGCAAGGACATCGGCGACATCCTGGTGAAAAAAGGCGATATCGGTTACGTCACCAGCATCGGCACCTTCCTGCAGCAGTTTTACATCTACGGTATCGAATTCATCGAACACGGCTACCGGGTCGGCATGAAGGGCCGTGAGCTCGATTCGCTCGACCGCCCGGATGACGGCGAGGATGCCGGGCCGGTTCGCATCGAGGAAGCCGCCGCGGCGCAAGCAAGGCACGCGGCGGCATAGGGCGGTCAGCAGTCTTTGAAACGAGGCGGGAATCGATCATGAACGACAGCACGAATCCGAAATACGAATGGGGCCAGCGCGTGGTGGCGGCCATCGATCTGCTCAACGACGGCTCGCATCCGATGGGCCAGGCGCAAGGCCTGCTGGCCGGCGCCGGCAGCGCCGGTGAAGTGGTCCAGGTCGGCATGATCGAAGAGAGCGCGACCCCGGTCTATATGGTCGAGTTCGCCGGCGGCGTGGTGGTCGGTTGCCTCGAGCACGAGATCGAATTGCTGGAAGTGGCGAGCCCGGCATGAACCAGCCGCGCACCGCGCATGTGACGCGTCCGCTGTGGCGCGGCGAACCGGGGCGGTCCGGACAGCCGAATGAGGTCGATTTGCGCCGCATCGCGCGCGCCCTGATGCAGCGGGCACGTTATCTGTATGTCGAGCCGCAGGTCATTCCAAGCGGCTCAGGCTACCTGATTCAGAGCCCTTGCTGCTCGCGCAAGGTGGATGCCGAGGGCGGCATCATCGATATCGCGCGCATCGAATTCGATGTGCCGCTGGCGATGTGGGCCTTGTATCGCAAGAATCACGCGCAGGGCCACTGGGGCTTGCATTTGCTGGCGCCGATGCTGGGCGAAATACTCGACTGCCTGTGCCTCGATACGGGCCAGCTGTTCTGGCCATGAGTCCGCGAACATGAGTACGCGAACATGAGTCCGATCTATTTCGATAATAACGCCACCGCGCCGCCGGCGCCGGCGGTATTGGCGGCGATGCAGGAATGCCTGCTCGAATGCTGGGGCAATCCGTCCAGCAGGCACCGGATCGGCGCCAGCGCCAAGGACCGGCTGGCGTTGGCGCGGACCCAGGTCGCCACCCTGATCGGGGCCGCGCCGGCCGCCGTCATGTTCGCCGGCAGTGCCTCGGAAGCCAACCAGACCGCGATCCGCGGCGCCCTGGCCATGTCTGACGGGCGCCGGCATGTCGTCGCCAGTGCGGTCGAGCATCCGTCGACGCTGTTAATGCTGCGTCATCTGCAGGCCACTGGCGTCGATGTCACGCTGATCGGCGTCGATGGCGACGGCCGGCTCGACCTGACGGCGCTCGAGGCCGCGATCACCGATGAGACGGCGCTGGTGTCGCTGATGTGGGCCAATAACGAGACCGGCGTGCTGTATCCGGTCAAGGAAGCGGCGCAACTGGCAAAAAGCCGCGGTGCGCTGTTTCACACCGATGCGGTGCAGGCTGCGGGCCGGGTCGCGATCGACGTCAAGGCCATGGCGCCCGATTTTTTGACGATCTCGGGCCACAAGCTGCACGCGGCCAAAGGCGTCGGCGCGCTGTATGTGCGCAAAGGCTTGAGTCTGCCGCCGCTCGTATTCGGCCATCAGGAAAGGGGCCGGCGCGGCGGCACCGAAAACGTGGCGGCGATTGCCGGCATGGGGGTGGCGGCCGAGCAGGCAGCGCGCCGCATGGAACAGACAGCGCCGGCAGTGCTGGCCTTGCGCGAACGTTTCGAGCGCGGCCTGCTGCAGCGTCTGCCGCAGGCCCGCGTCAACGGCGCCGGCGCGCCGCGCCTGCCCAATACCAGCAGCATCCGGCTCGGCCTGCTCGATGCGCAAGTGGTGCTCGAATTGCTCGACCGGGCCGGCATTTGCGCCGGTAGCGGCTCGGCCTGCATGGCCGGCGGAAATTTGCCGTCGCACGTGCTGCTGGCGATGGGCTTGAGCGAGCCACAGGCGCTGGCGACCTTGCGCATCTCGCTATCGCGCTATAACCGCGCCGACGAAGTCGATACCGTGCTCGAGGCGCTGGTTGCGATCGCGGCGGCGCAGCAGGAACGGGCTGCCTGAGCGCCGTCGCAGCAGTCTGAAGCGCGGCGTCAGTCGGCGGCGCGCAGCAAAAGTAGTTCAATTGGGAGCGCAGATGAAAGTCATGATCCGCAAGAATGGCGCCGGCGTGCTGTCAGCCTATGTCGCCAAAAAAGACCTCGAGGAGCCGATCGTCTCGATGGAAAAGCCGCAGATGTGGGGCGGTAGCGTCACCCTGGCCAACGGCTGGCTGCTCGAGTTGCCGGAAATGGCGGCCGGCACGGCGCTGCCGATTACGGTCGAAGCGCGCAAAACGGAGAGCTGAGATGGCATTATCGAACGAATTGCTCGATGCGCTTGAACGCATGCTGCTAACGGCAGGGCCCGGCGCGCTTACCCTGCAACAGCTGCGCGCCGGCTTTCCAGGCATTGCCGTCAGCGGCTGCGACAGCGACGACATGCGCGGCGAGACGCCGTTCAGGCGCGGCAGTCGATATGACCTGTTTCTGGTCGATACCAGCAGCCACTGCTGGCGCATCATCGACCAGCCGCAGGAGGCCGGCGGCGTCGTCATCGCCCGCCGCTAGGGAGCATGCCATGGGCGCCAATTTGAATGCCGCCGCCGATTCTGCTCCGGAATCGGGCCCCGGTACCGGCTCCAGCGCGGCTGCAGACGCTGCCGCGGACGCCGGCAGCGAATGGATTCGTCTGTCCGACCCCGACATGTCGATGGCCGAGCTCGACGCCGTGAAACAGGTTCTCGGCTCGCCGCGCCTGTCGGCCGGGCCGCGCGTGGCACAGTTCGAAAATGAATTTTCGGCCTATCTGGGCCGCACCTATGGGGTGGCCGCCGCCAGCGGCACCATGGCCTTGCTGATGACGCTGCGCGCTTTGGGCATCGGTCCCGGCGATGAAGTGATCGCCGCCTCGTATTCCTGGCACCAGATCGCCAATGCGATTGCGCTGGCCGGCGCCACGCCCGTTTTCTCCGATATCGATTACTGGACCGGCACCCTGGCGCCGGAAAAGGCTGCCGCGAAGATCAATGCGCGCACCAGGGCGCTGCTGGTGGCCAATTGCAACGGCCATCCGGCCGCCTGGCTGCGCTTCCGCCAACTGGCTCAGCAGCACGGCCTGACCCTGATCGAGGATTCGACCGAGGCGATCGGTTCACGCTACCAGGGACGGCTGGTCGGAACGTTTGGCGACGTCGCCATTTTCGATTTTTCGCAGCCGTCGGCCTTGTGTTGCGGCGATGGCGCCATGCTGGTGACCGACAATCCGGCGCTGGCCAGCGAATTGCGTTACGTGCGCAACTGCGCGCTTGGCGACCGCATGTCGATTTCGGTCGGCAGCCGCGTGCCGCTGCAGGCATCGATGAGCGACGTCGCGGCGGCACTCGGCGTGGCGCAGCTGGCGCGCCTCGACGGCTTGCTGGCGCGGCGCAAGACGGTGCAAGCCTATTATCTTGAGCACATCCAGTTTTTCGAGGGCATCAAGCCGCCCTATATCGCCCCCGAAGTCGACGACATGCACGCCATGTTGTATCTGGTCCATCTCGGTACGCGTTTCACGCGCACGTTGCGCAACCAGATCATCGACGATTTGCATACCGAAGAGATCGAAGCGGCGCCGTGGTGCCGGCCGCTGCATCAGCAGTTTTATTACAGCCGCTATGGCTGCAAGAGCGGCGATTTGTTCATCACCGAAAAAATCGCCGACCGCGGCCTGGCCTTGCCCCTGCACAGCCATCTGACGGACGATGAAGTGCATTTTATCGTGCAGACGGCAAAGGATTCGTCAATCAATGTCGGCGCCGGTGCCGCCATTTATTAAATCGCGTTTCAATTTTTTACGGCTCTAATTTTTTTCCTTGTAATTTTATCGCTTGAATTTTCAATATAGAGGAGTGCAATATGCCCATCGTTACCATCAAACCTTCCGGAAAAACCATCGAAGTGGCCAGCGGCACGACGCTGCTGGCCGCTGCCATGAGCGCGGGCGAGATGATCGAACATAAGTGCGACGGCAAGGCCCAGTGCGGCTCTTGTCACGTGTATGTGCTCGAAGGCCGCAAGAGCGTCTCGCGCATCACGCCGACCGAAAATGCCAAACTCGACACCATCATCGGCATCGGCTCGAAATCGCGTCTGGCTTGCCAGGTCCATGTCGGCGAGGAAGACGTGACTTTCGAGCTGCTCAGTTTTGCTTCCGGTTTTTAGTTTTTGATCAATCAAGGAATCGCACCATGGACAAGTTCGCCACGCAATTGCAAGAGATCCGTACCGCGCTGGCCGAAGGCGCGGCAATTGCCTATCTGGGGCCCGGCGTGCTCGGCCTGAATGACGCCTGTCCGGTGCCCGACGCCCCCGACAAGCTGGCCGTGTTTTTGTCGTCCAGAGTCAGCGTGCCGCACAAGGTGCGCCAGCGCCTGACCGCGGCCGCCCAGTTCGTCGAAAATTTCAAGCATCGCAAGACTCTCGTCAGCCTGATGCAAGAGGCTTTTGCGGCGCGCGTCGAACCGGCGCCCCTGCAGCGGATGCTGGCCGCCATGCCGCAACTGCGCCTGATCGTCAGCGCCTGGTACGATGACGCCATGCATAATGCCATGCATAGCGCCGTGCTCGGTACCGCGGACAATGGCGCGACCGCGCGCAGCGACTGGGGCCAGGTGCAGGGCTTGTCGCAGTCCGAACATTTCGGCACCTGGTATCAATGCTACGACGCCGCCGGCAACGCCGTCGGCGAAGAGGCGGCCGATGGCTGGAAGACGGTGCTGTATCAACCGATCGGCGCCAGCCTGCCTGCCGCCAATTATCTGGTATCCGATACCGATTACGTCGAAGTGCTGACCGAAATCGATATCCAGACGCCGATTCCGCCGCTCGTGCAGTTCTTGCGCCGCGAGCGTCATTTCCTGTTTCTTGGCTGCCGCTTCAACGACCAGTTGCAGCGTACGTTCGCCCGCCAGATCATGAAACGTTCTTCCGATCGGCACTGGGCCGTCATGCAGGGGCCATTGTCGCGCAATGAGCAGCGCTTCATGGCTGAATACGCGATCGAGCAGGTCGACATCAGCCTGCTCGATTTTCAGGCTGTGATGGGGCAGACGCTGGCGCCGGCCTGAATGGCCTGAATGATCTGAGCGGCATGCCGGCTTTTGCGGCCAGCTAGGCGCGGCCGGCGAGCTTAAAGCTCGACTTCGCCTTCGAGGTAGAACACGCAGCCGCCTTCGAGTTCGACCCGCTCGCCGGCCAGGCGGCAGACGATTTCGCCGCCGCGCCGCGACGCCTGATAGGCGCGAAAAGCGGTCTTGCCGAGCCGTCCGGCCCAATACGGCGCCAGGGCGCAATGCACGCTGCCGGTCACCGGATCTTCGGCGACGCCTTTGGCCGGGGCGAAGTAGCGGCTGACGAAGTCGTACGGCGTATTGCCGGCGGCTGTCACGATCAGGCCGCTGCGATTGAGGTTCGCAATGGCGGCAATGTCGGGCGCCAGATCGCGTACGGTCTGTTCGCTTTCCAGCAAGACCAGGTAGGTGTAGGCATCGATCGAGACCTCGACCGGCGTCGCTCCGAGCATGCCGGCCAGGCCGGCCGGTGCGGCAATCGGTGTGGTGGGGCGTGCCGGGAAATCCATGCGGTAGCCGTTTGCCGTGCGTTCGACCCTGAGCACACCGCTGGCCGTATGGAAGCTGACCTCGCGGCGGCCCGCCTGCAGCCGCTCCATCACGACTGCTGCGCTGGCCAGGGTGGCATGGCCGCACAGCGGCACTTCGGTGGCCGGCGTGAACCAGCGCAAGTCGTAGTCGCCGCCGCGCGGCACCAGAAAAGCGGTTTCCGACAGATTGTTTTCGGCCGCAATCGCCTGCATGAGGGCATCGTCGAGAAAAGCCGGGAGCGGCATCACCGCCGCCGGGTTGCCTGTGAAGCGGCGGTCGGCAAAAGCATCGAGCTGGTAGAGCGGAATGCGCATGGCAGAGACGGTCCGGAAAAGTCTGGCAAAAACGATAGGGAAGACGCGTTTATGCTACCACGGAACGCGGTGCGGAAAAATGGCTGCGGGCGAGCTAAAAACTCATTCCACCGAATCGCGGCAGAATTGAAGCGCTTTGCCCCGGCTTTAAAAACGGGTAAAAATGGTGAATCGAAAAATTATTGGCGCTCAATATGCGGGCTGCATCTCTTATCTCGGATTTTGCTTGAATTCGACCTTTCCATTGCGGATGGCGTCGATGAGTTTGACGACGTTGGTATCGCCAGGTCTGCGGCGCTGGTAGTCTTCCAGATTTTTCAGGGCCTGTATTTTATCGCCCAGAAACATATACGTCATTCCTATGGTGTAGGCGGCATCGGTGACGCCTGCGGCCAGTGCCTGTTTCAGATAGGGAAGCGCCAGTGCCGGCTTGCCAGTTCCGGCCAAAAAGGTGCCGTACATATAATTGCCGCGCGGATCGGAAGGTTTAATTGCAAGTAATTTCTGGAAGCGTGCATTGGCTTTTTCGGCAGACCCCGCGATGCCGAGATTGTGGCCTATGCCATGGAGTTCGCCAGCCCGGACCAGAAGTTCGGGCTGGGGCGAGGGCACGTTGATGAGAAGGTCGAGCATGCCCGAAAATGCCGTGACGTCGCCGATTGCGCGCTGTCGATCTTGCGGCGTGTCGAATTGAACCGGGTAATTTTTCGCATGAGCCGACAGATCGCTCAACATGCGGTCGAGGTAGGCGATATCGAAGCCGTATTTTTTTCCCGAAGGCGTCTCCGAAACCGTCAGCAATCGTTTCGCATCGTAATTCCCATACCCGCTGGCACTGGCGGTGGCAGTAATGAAGACAATGAAAAGGGCAAGAAAGCATTTGCGCATGATGAATAGCCGGCCGATGTCGAAGGTGAAGACGCAGTCGCGTTGCCAGGCATGGCGTCTTTCCTGAAACGGCGCCTGTCAAGGTTCCGCGCGCACGCCAAAACGTCGCCATGGCATAAAAACCTGTCGGAAGCGACTGTCAAATCCATCAATTAAAATATTGCATTCAGGATCGTCAGTGCAGTCTAGCCCCTTGCGCCTGTTAATGCCCGATTATCAACATCATCCATGTGCGCATGGCTGGCACAGTCAGCAGAAAACAACGTTTGTCTCGGATATAGAAGCGCCCGTGTCGGCTGCCTTGCTTGATATGTCCGCTGGCGGCGAATCTGCACTTTATTCAATTCCTTCCATGCGAGCCTTTTCGATCACGGCCAGCCGCAAGCGCTCCATGATGGCCTTGGGATTCGGATCGAAGACATTTTTTGCGCGAAAGATCGCCGATTGCACGGTCCCGGCTTCCTGCAGGGTCAAGGGCAGGCGGCCGGCCATATGGGTCGCGTTCGGCACGGCTTTCAAAATGGCCGCGCGGTTCGGGTGTTCGATCAGTTCGATCAGTGTCTGTGCCTCGAGCTTGCCGTCGAGGTAGACGGCGCTGCCGATGACTTCGACCTTCAGACCGCCTTCGGTCGTCTTGATATAGGTATTCATTGATGCCATCCTTTCTTGCGCATTTTTCAAACGGAAAACGCAAACAGCTGCGGATTGGCTTGGCGATGCACTTGCAGCCACATCAGCGTGGCCGGCGTCAGCGAGCGCAGGGCAAACCACAGCGCTTCGTCGGTATCGGTATCGCTGGCTGCGCTGGCGAGCCGCAGCGCCTTGCCGATTTTTTGCCAGCCGTCCCATTCCAGTTCGGGCAGCTGATCGCGGATGGCTGCCGGTATGCTGTCGGCGGCGTTCGCCAGGATGAGCAGCTGGCGCTGCATTTCGCGCCGCGTCAGCTTCGATCCCATCAATTCGGCGCGTTCGACATCTTCGCCGAGTATCATGACCTTGGTGCCGGCTTCCTGCATGATCGACAGCAGCGCATGGTTCAACATCGATTTCTCTCCATTAAATGTGGGGCGGCGGGCCGCCGCCGAATGTGTGACGGTCTTTGCAACGGTCTTTGCAACGGTCTTTGTAACGGTCTTTGTAACGGTCTTTGTAACGGTCTTGAATTTGTCCGCCCGGCGTTATCAGATCAGGCTAGGCGTCTTGCGCGGTGCGCGGTCGGTCTTGAGGTCGCTTAGCGCCTCTCTTTGCGCCACGGCGCCGCATTGCGCACAGCGCTGCAGCACCGAAAATGCCTGCTTCGAGCAGCCGTCGGCTTTCGTCTGCTGGCAGCCGGTATTGCCGCACTGGCTACATTTGTAGAGTGTGCCGTTGCATGCGGCGCGGCTGGTCTTGCGTTCGCCATCACATAAAGCCATGCTGTCCTCCAGAATATCGTTAAAAATTGTCTACAAGCCTTCCAGCACTTCCAGTGCGATCAGTTGCGCGCGCAGCGCTTCGCGTCCGCGATAGCCGTCGCCGCTGTTGAGCAAGGCATCGCGCTCGAGGCCGTCGCCGGCTTCGCCATCGGTCCAGTAAATGCGGCATAGCGGCGTGCGGTGGCGCAGCGCGGCGGCGCAGGCCTCGGCTTCGCTGATCGCCTGCGGCTGCAAGGTCGCGCGGCCCAGCAGATAGTCGGCGCGATACAGGGGCGTCTCCCAGCCGTGCTTCTCGGCCAGCGCCAAAATGGCCGGCGCCCGCGCGGCGACCTCGGGCGAATCGGGCGCCAGCTCCATCATCGCCAGCAGCTCGCCGGGGCTCAGCACATCAAAAATCTGCCAATCCGGCAAGGCATCGCCGGCATATACCTTGCGCGCAAAGTCGCAGTAATCGAAGGCAAACCAGGCATGCGGTTTGCCGTCTGGCGGAAATTCGACGATGTGAATCATGGACGACTCCTGTTTGAGCGTGGCTGCCGCTCCGAGCGCCGAACGGCGGCTCAGACCGGACGGTTTTCCTTGATCTTGATCGGCCCCATCACCTTCAGGCCCTGTTCGAAACTGATTTCATCGAAGTTGCGGCTGAAACCCTTGGCGGCGTCGGCCATTGCCTGCAGCTTGCCGGCG
Source organism: Oxalobacteraceae bacterium (assembly GCA_021768485.1). Classification (GTDB taxonomy): domain Bacteria; phylum Pseudomonadota; class Gammaproteobacteria; order Burkholderiales; family Burkholderiaceae_D; genus JAIZVZ01. Next base: position 10,586 of record JAIZVZ010000028.1, read on the forward strand.
GTGTCGAGCTTTTTCAAATCGACGCGCTCGATGCGGAACAGGTCCAGCAATTCGTTATAGACCGTCGATTCGTCGAGCGGCATCACATAAAAGGTGGCGCCGCCGTAGGGGATGCGATAGCTCTTGGTGATGTCGAGATTGCTGGCGAAGAAAAAATATTTGCCGTCGGCCGTCAGCTTGTCGCCCAATATTTCGCATAGCAGTTTCAGATGCTCGAGCGAGACCGCCATGCCGGCCAGGAAGGCAATGGTCGGGCTGCCTTCTGTCACTACCGTCATGACCTGGTCGAGCTTGACTTCGGGCGGGCGCTTTTCGTCGGCCATCAAGACCGGAAACTTCAAGGCGATCTCGCCGCGAAAGCCGAACTGCCCGGCTTTGGCGGTCGGCCCCTTGAATACGGGACTGAGCAGGCGGCCTTCGGCATCGATCTCGGCCAGGGCGGTAGCGGTGATATTGGTCATACGGACTCCTTATTGATTGCACAAAAAATCGGCAGTTTTAAAAAATGCGGCGCGGATCTGGGCGCGAAGTTCGGCATCTTCGACCTGTTCCTCGAGCGCTTGCGTCATGCATGCCATCCAGGCATCGCGTGCCGCGCCATCGATGGCAAATTTCATATGCGACTGGCGCAGCCGCGGCGAACCGAAGCGCGCCTGGTACAGCGCCGGGCCACCGAGCCAGCCGGACAAAAACATGAACAGATGCTGGCGAGCCTGCGACAGGTCGGCCGCATGCATGGCGCGAATCGTGCGCGCCTGCGGCAATTGCTCCATCAACGCATAAAAGCGCTCGACCAGGCGCAGCAGGGCCGCCTCGCCGCCGAGCCTGGCGTAATGCGGATTGGCCGGCAGGGCGGCGACGGCGGGCAGGATGACTGCCATGCTCAGGCCACCACGACCGGGATCGCCAGCGCGGCGCGGCGCCCGAGCTGGGCGTCGACCCGGCGCCGTACCGTCTCCAATTTCAACGGCCGCAGCAGCGTGGCATGCGCGCCCTGCTGCAGCGCCAGCCTGGCTGCGCTGTCGTCGATGGCATCGCAGACGACCATGATCTTGACGCCGGCCAGCGCATTTGTAAGGCGCGCGACGGCGTCGGCTTCGACGGCGAGGTTGCCGGCGCCGAGCAGGACCAGCTGCGGCGGCCAGTCCCGGGCTTTTTCGAGCGCGCCGGCGACGTCGCGCAGCACGTGGGTTTCGCACTCGTCGGCCAGCATGAATTGCAGCGCCATGCTGCTGACCTCGTCGCTGTCGATGACGAAGACACGCTTGTTTTCGACTGCGCGTGCACTGTCTACTCCTATTTGCATGATCGGCTCCCTTGGCGAGGCGGCCTTTGCGCAGGCCTTGCTCCCCTCCATAGCAAACTCCGTTCCTGCTCATGACGGCCATGGCGCATGTCAGCGCCGATGCCGCGCCGGCGTGCGCGGCAAGAGGCTGCGACGCATTTTTTCGCGGCAGTTTTCGGGCCGCGCGCGCCGTTTGTCCGCTTGTCTTCTTTGCGACAGTGTCGGCTTCGTTTGTGGGGTTTGCCACAGCCTGTTCCTGCTCCACTGATAGCTTGATTTATTCAATTAAATCAATGACTTGCGATTTCATGTCGGCGGTGGCACGGCATTTGCAATGAGCAGGTTGCAGCAACGATGTCTTGCCGAACACGTGACTTGAGACGAAGACCTATAAAAGTTCCGAAGCGGCGTCCAACCGGCTGCTGGTTTCACCTGAAATACAGCTTGGACCCTTAACCTTTTACTCATGGAGAATCAAATGTCACTCAGACAAATCGCTTTTTACGGCAAGGGCGGGATTGGCAAATCCACCACTTCGCAAAATACCCTGGCGGCGCTGGCGCAGATGGGGCAAAAAATCCTGATCGTCGGCTGCGATCCGAAAGCCGACTCGACGCGCCTGATCCTGCATGCCAAAGCCCAGGACACGATTCTGTCGCTGGCCGCCGAAGCCGGTTCGGTCGAGGATCTCGAACTTGAAGATGTGATGAAAGTCGGTTTCCAGGACATCCGTTGCGTCGAATCGGGCGGCCCGGAACCGGGTGTCGGCTGCGCCGGCCGCGGCGTCATCACGTCGATTAACTTCCTCGAAGAAGAGGGCGCATACGACGGCGCCAACTATGTTTCCTACGATGTGCTGGGCGACGTCGTGTGCGGCGGTTTCGCCATGCCGATTCGCGAAAACAAGGCGCAGGAAATCTATATCGTGATGTCGGGCGAAATGATGGCCATGTATGCCGCCAACAATATCGCCAAGGGCATCTTGAAATACGCCCACTCCGGCGGCGTGCGCCTCGGTGGCTTGATCTGCAACGAGCGCCAGACCGACAAGGAACTCGAACTGGCGGAAGCGCTGGCCGCAAAGCTCAACACCAAGCTGATTCACTTCATTCCACGCGACAACATCGTTCAGCATGCGGAGTTGCGCCGCATGACAGTGATCGAATTTGCGCCGGAATCGAAGCAGGCCGAAGAATACCGGACGCTGGCCAAGAAGATTCACGCCAATGCCGGCAAGGGCACGATTCCGACGCCGATCACGATGGACGAGCTCGAAGACTTGCTGATGGCCCACGGCCTGATGCCGGTAGTCGATGAAGCCGAAGTCGGCAAGACCGCGGCCGAACTGACCGTCGCCTGAGCCCGGCTTGCGCGTGGTATGACAATCACGGATTGCCGCAGCTCGCCGGTATGCAGCCGGCCCGCATGCGGCAATCCGACCCTGACGTTTTTTTGGAGGGCATATGAGCCTCACAGTTGAAGAAACCAATGTACGCAACAAGGAACTGATCGACGAGGTCCTCAAGGCCTATCCGGAGAAAACCGCCAAGCGCCGCGCCAAGCATCTGAGCACGCAGGAAGAGGGCAAATCCGATTGCAACGTCAAATCGAACATCAAGTCGATCCCCGGCGTGATGACCATCCGCGGCTGCGCCTACGCCGGCTCGAAAGGCGTGGTCTGGGGACCGATCAAGGACATGATTCACATCAGCCATGGCCCGGTCGGCTGCGGCCAGTACTCCTGGGGCGCACGGCGCAACTACTATATCGGCACCACCGGCATCGATTCCTTCGTGACGATGCAATTTACTTCCGATTTCCAGGAAAAAGACATCGTTTTCGGCGGCGACAAGAAACTCGAAAAAATCATGGACGAGATCCAGGTCCTGTTTCCGCTCAATAAAGGCATCAGCGTGCAGTCGGAATGTCCGATCGGCCTGATCGGCGACGACATCGAAGCGGTCTCGAAAAAGAAATCGCGCGAATACAATAACCACACCATCGTGCCGGTGCGCTGCGAGGGCTTTCGCGGCGTCTCGCAATCGCTCGGCCACCATATCGCCAACGATGCGATCAAGGAATGGGTATTCGACAAGATGGAGGCCGACAAGAACCAGTTTGTCGCCACGCCCTACGACATCGCCATCATCGGCGACTACAACATCGGCGGCGATGCCTGGTCCTCGCGCATCCTGCTCGAGGAGATGGGCTTGCGCGTGATTGCCCAGTGGTCGGGCGACGGCTCGATCGCCGAAATGGAAAATACGCCGAAAGCTAAGCTCAACGTCCTGCACTGCTACCGCTCGATGAATTACATCTCGCGCCATATGGAAGAGAAATTCGGCATTCCATGGGTCGAATACAATTTCTTCGGTCCATCCAAGATCGAAGCCTCGCTGCGCGAGATCGCAGGCTTCTTCGATGACACCATCAAGGAGGGCGCCGAGCGCGTGATCGCCAAATACCGCGCGCTGACCGAGGCGGTGATCGCCAAATACCGTCCGCGGCTCGAAGGCAAGACCGTGATGCTGTTCGTCGGCGGCCTGCGTCCGCGCCATGTGATCGGCGCCTATGAAGACCTGGGCATGAATGTGGTCGGCACCGGCTACGAATTCGGCCATAACGACGACTATCAGCGCACCACGCATTACGTCAAGGACGGCACCCTGATCTACGACGACGTGACCGGTTACGAGTTCGAGAAATTCGTCGAAAAGATCCAGCCCGACCTGGTCGGTTCCGGCATCAAGGAAAAATACGTATTCCAGAAGATGGGCGTGCCGTTCCGCCAGATGCACTCATGGGATTACTCTGGTCCCTACCATGGCTATGACGGCTTCGGCATCTTCGCGCGCGACATGGACATGGCGATCAACAGCCCGGTCTGGGGCATGACCAAGGCGCCCTGGAAAGAGTAATGCGGTCCTGCGCGCCCGCCGCTGCTCTTCATGGACGGCAGGCGGGCGCCGGACGGCAATATCGCATTTGAAAAATCAAACACTGATTGGAGAAACATCATGCCCCAGAACGCCGACCACATCCTGGACCACGAAACGCTGTTTCGGGAACCCGAATATCAGGAAATGTTCGAAAAGAAGAAGAGCAATTTTGAATTTTCGGTTCCGCTGGAAAAGGTGCAGGACGTTCGCGCATGGACCAAGACCCGCGAATACCAGGAAAAGAATTTTGCCCGCGAAGCGCTGACCGTCAATCCGGCCAAGGCCTGCCAGCCGCTCGGCGCCGTGTTCGCGGCAGTCGGCTTCAAAAATACGCTGCCTTTCGTGCACGGCTCGCAAGGTTGCGTGGCCTATTACCGTTCGCATTTTTCGCGCCATTTCAAGGAGCCGACCTCGTGCGTGTCGTCCTCGATGACGGAAGACGCGGCCGTGTTCGGCGGCCTCAACAATATGGTCGACGGCCTGGCCAATGCGCTAAGCCTGTACAAGCCCGACATGATCGCGGTCTCGACCACCTGCATGGCCGAGGTGATCGGCGACGACGTCGCCTCTTACATCAAGGGCGCCAAGGACAAGGGCAGCATCCCGGCCGAATACGACGTGCCGTTTTCGCATACGCCGGCCTTTGTCGGCAGCCATGTGACCGGTTACGACAATGCGCTCAAGGGCGTGCTGAGCCACTTCTGGGACGGCAAGGCCGGCCAGGCGCCGGTCCTCGAGCGTGTACCGAACGACAAGATCAATTTCATCGGCGGTTTCGACGGTTTCGTGGTCGGCAACATGCCTGAAATCCGCCGCATCTTCAAGGCCATGGACATCAGCTACAACATCGTCTGCGATCCGTCCGATATCTGGAATACGCCGACCGATGGCGAGTTCCGCATGTATAGCGGCGGCACCAGCAAGGAAACCGTGAGCGACGCGCTGCATGCCAAGGCGACCGTGGTATTCCAGGAATTTTCGGCCATCAAGACCGCCAAGTACATCGCCGAAAAAGGCCAGGAAGTGGTGGCGCTCAACCATCCGATGGGCGTGGCCGGTACCGACCAGTTTTTGATGGAGCTGTCGCGCCTGAGCGGCAAGCCGATCCCGGCCGAGCTCGAACTCGAGCGCGGCCGCCTGGTCGACGCCATCGCCGATTCGCAGGCACATTTGCACGGCAAAAAATTTGCGATGTATGGCGATCCCGACATGATGCTGGGCATGACGCAGTTCTTGCTCGAACTCGGTTGCGAGCCGACCCACGTCTTGTCGACCAATGGCGATGAAGCCTGGGCCGCCAAGGTGCAGGCCTTGTTCGACGCCTCGCCGTTCGGCAAGAACTGCAAGGTCTACCCGAAGCGCGACCTGTGGCATATGCGCTCGCTGCTGTTCACTGAACCGGTCGACTTCCTGATCGGTAACACCTACGGCAAGTATCTCGAACGCGATTGCGGCGTGCCGCTGATCCGCCTGGTGTTCCCGATTTTCGACCGCCACCACTACCATCGCTTCCCGGTCTGGGGTTACGAGGGCGCGATGCGCGTGCTGGTGATGATTCTCGACGAGTTTTTCGAAACGCTCGACGCCAATACCATTGAGCCGGGCAAGACAGATTATTCGTACGACATCATTCGCTGATTTTCTTGACGGGCGGGCTCCCGCCCGCGGCCACAAGCGGCGGGCGGGGACAGCAGGAGCGATGGCGCGGCAGCGCCGCAATCGCCATTGCGAATGCAAATTTTGGCATGACGGAGGCACGATGACCGCATTGAAAGCCAGGATACAGGACGTGTTCGACGAGCCGGCCTGCGACAAGAATACGGGCAAGAGCGAAAAAGAGCGCAAGAAGGGCTGTACCAAGCAATTGGCGCCCGGCGCCGCTGCCGGCGGTTGCGCCTTCGATGGCGCCAAGATCGCGCTGCAGCCGATTGTCGACGTCGCCCATCTGGTGCACGGCCCGATCGCCTGCGAGGGCAATTCCTGGGATAACCGCCATGCGCTGTCGTCGTCCTGCCAGACCTATCGCACCGGTTTCACCACCGATATCGGCGAGCTCGACGTCATATACGGCGGCGAAAAGCGGCTCTACAAGGCGATTCGCGAAATCATCGAAAAATACGATCCGCCGGCGGTCTTCGTCTATCAGACCTGCGTCACGGCGCTGGTCGGCGACGATATCGAGGCCGTCTGCAAGGCCGCTTCGGCCAAATTCAACAAGCCGGTCATCCCGGTCAATGCGCCCGGTTTTGCCGGCATCAAAAATCTCGGCAACAAGCTCGGCGGCGAGGCGCTGCTCGATTACGTGATCGGCACCGCCGAGCCCGACTATACGACGCCGTACGACCTCAACATCATCGGCGAATACAATCTGTCGGGCGAGCTGTGGCAAGTCAAGCCGCTCCTGGACGCCATGGGCGTGCGCGTGCTGTCCTGCATCAGCGGCGACGCCCGCTACCGCGAAGTGGCATATGCGCACCGCGCCAGGGCGGCCATGATGGTCTGTTCGAAAGCGATGATCAATGTCGCCCGCAAGATGGAAGAACGGTATGCGATTCCGTTTTTCGAAGGGTCTTTTTACGGCATCGGCGACGTCTCCGACTCGCTGCGCGAAATCGCCAGGCTGCTGGTGCGGCAGGGCGCGCCCGGCGACCTGATCGGCCGCACCGAGGCGCTGATCGCGGCCGAAGAGGCGCGCGCCTGGGCCCGGCTCGAGCCCTACAAGGCGCGCCTGGCCGGCAAGCGCGTGCTGCTCATTACCGGCGGCGTCAAGTCGTGGTCGGTGGTGGCGGCCCTGCAGGAGGTCGGCATCGAGATCGTCGGCACCAGCGTCAAGAAGTCGACCAGGGAAGACAAGGAAAAGATCAAGGAAATCATGGGCGACGATGCCCACATGATCGACGACATGACGCCGCGCGAAATGTACACAATGTTGAAGGAAGCGCGGGCCGACATCATGCTCTCGGGCGGGCGCTCGCAATTCGTGGCGCTGAAGGCGAAAATGCCGTGGCTGGACATCAACCAGGAACGCCACCACGCCTTTGCCGGTTATGAGGGCATGGTCACGCTGGTGCACGAAATCGACAAGACGCTGCACAATCCCGTGTGGCAGCAGGTGCGCCTGCCGGCGCCGTGGGAGCAATGATGGCTATTTTAAAGACAGTCGCCAAGGCGGCCGCCGTCAATCCGCTCAAGATGAGCCAGCCGCTCGGCGCGGCCTATGCCTTTCTCGGCATGAATCACTGCATGCCGGTGATGCACGGCTCGCAGGGCTGTACCTCGTTCGGCCTGGTTCTCCTGGTGCGCCATTTTCGCGAAGCCATTCCGCTGCAGACTACGGCCATGAATGAAGTCTCGAGCATCATGGGCGGCCTCGACAATATCGAAAAAGCCATTCTCAACATCCGCCAGCGCGCCAAGCCCGACCTGATCGCGATCTGCTCGACCGGCCTGACCGAAACCAAGGGCGACGACGTCGATGCCTATCTGCGACTGATCCGCGGCCGCCATCCTGAGCTCGCCGATACCGCGCTGGTCTATGTCTCGACGCCCGATTATGTCGGCGCCTTCCAGGATGGCTGGGGCAGGGCGGTCGAAGCGATGATTCGCGCGCTGTGCGTGGCGCCTGCCGCCGATGCCGAGAAAAGACGGCAGGTGACGGTCCTGGCCGGCTGTCACCTGACGCCGGCCGATATCGAAGAGCTGCGCGAAATCGTCGAATCGTTCGGCCTGCAGGCCATTGTGGTGCCCGATATCTCGGGCTCGCTCGACGGCCATATGTCGGATCAGTTCAGTCCGACGACGATGGGCGGCACCACGCTGGCCGAGATGCAGGCACTCGGCCTGTCGCTGGCAACGATAGCGGTTGGCGAGCAGATGCGCGCCGGCGCCAGCGCCCTGCAAGAGCTGACGGGCGTGCCCTTTGTCGTGTTCGAACGCCTGACCGGGCTCGAACCGAACGACCGCCTGCTGGCCTATCTGGCGCAATTGTCGGGGGCGCCGATTGCGCAAAAATACCGGCGCCTGCGCAGCCAGTTACAGGATGCCATGCTCGATGCGCATTTTTTCTTTGGCGGTAAAAAAGTCGCGATCGGCGCCGAGCCCGATTTGCTCATTGCGCTGTCGGCCTGGCTGATGGAAATGGGTTGCGTGATCGGCTGTGCGGTGACGACCACGGCGTCGCCCGGCTTTGCCGACCTGGCCATCGGCAATCTGCTGATCGGCGACCTCGAAGACCTCGAGCGCGGCGCCGCCGACTGCGACTTGCTGATCACGCATTCGCACGGGCGCCAGGCCGCAAGCCGTCTGCATATGCCGTTTCATCGGGCCGGCCTGCCGCTGTTCGACCGTCTTGGTGCCGGTCATCGCTTGTCGCTCGGTTACCGCGGCACACGTGGCCTGCTATTTGAAATCGGCAATCTGTGGCTGGCCGAAGATCATGCGGTCGCGGCCGACAGCTGGCAATTGCCGGCTTCGACGCTGGCCGCCTTGCCGCCGTCGGCGGCGGAATGTGGCGTTCCATCATTACAAGGAGTTTTCTGATGAAAATCGCATTTGCGACGCAAGACTTGCAGCGGGTCGATGCGCATTTCGGCTGGGCCAAGAATATCGCCGTCTACAACATCACGGCCGACGGTTACGATTTCGTCGAGACGTTTTGCTTCGATGGCGACTTGAAGGAAGACGGCGACGAAGACAAGCTGGCGCCGAAGATCGAGGCGATCAAGGATTGCGCCATCCTGTATGTGGCGGCAATCGGCGGTTCGGGGGCGGCGCGCGTGGTGGCCAATAAAATCCATCCGGTCAAGGTCAACCAGGCCGAGGCGATTCTCGATCTGCTCGACCGCCTGCAGGAAGTGGTCAGCGGCACGCCGCCGCCATGGCTGCGCAAGGCCATGCAAAAAGGACAGGAGCGCACGCTCGACTTTGAAGAAGAGGCCAGCCATGACTGATGCCACAATTGAATCTGCGCTTGAATCTGAAAATGCCGAAAAGGCGGCGCTCGCCACGCCCTTTGTGCAGGAGCTGGTCAAGCAGTGGCGCGCGCAAGACACGCACGGCGCCTGGAGCGGCAAGAGCGACGAGACCTTGCTGGCGCCCTACATCATCACGCGTGAGCAGCGGCGCGCGCTGCCCATCATCGGCGATCCCGATCCGGAAACCTTGTGGCGCCTGGAGCTGTTTTACAACGCAGTCGGCCTGGCGATCGAACGCCGCACCGGCAATATCGCAACGCCGATGATGAAAATGTCGCACGAAGGCTTCGGCCGCATGATTTTGACGGCCGGACGTCTGGTGGTGATCAACAAGCACTTGCGCGACGTCCATCGCTTCGGCTTCGAGAGCATGGAAAAGCTGGCGGCCGAAGGCGGCAGGCTGGTCGAGGCCGCCGTCGAGATGGTGCGCAGTTTCCCCGAAGTCGTCAATTTTTCTTGATTCAAGCGCCGCTGTGCGGCGTAAATATGCTGGGCATTTTTTCTGAAAGGCGGCGGCGATGAGCGATATCGAGACACTGAAGGCGCAGGTAAAAAAGCTCAACCAGCAGGCTACCGCGCTGAAAATGGATTTGCACGACCTGTCGGAGGACTTGCCGACCGGCTGGGAAAAAATTCCCGACCTGGCCCGCCGCACTTTTGAAGCCCATGCCGCGCTGAGCCAGGCGCGGCTGGCGCTGGCGGCGGCCGGCGCCTGAGGACGATAGAGAGAGGATTGGTGCCATGACAACTTTTACGGTAAAGCTGCCCGGTGGCCAATTATGGACGCCGCAATTTGTCGGCAGCATCAACGAAGACAAATGCATCGGTTGCGGCCGCTGTTTCAAGGTCTGCGGGCGCGATGTGCTCGAACTGGTGGGGCTGAACGAAGACGGCGAGCGGATCGCCATCGACCCCGATGACGACGAAGACGAGGAATACGAAAAAAAAGTCATGACGGTGGCGCATCGCGAGCTGTGCGTCGGCTGCGAGGCTTGTTCGAAGATCTGTCCGAAAAAATGCTATACGCATGGCGCGGCCGAATTGTGATTGCGGTTGACGGTTGCGCCGCCGCCGGCATGAACCGATTTTTTAATTGCGATGAAGGGGAAGGCCATGTCTGTTACCGAAGCCGGATATGTGGAATTGATCGAGGCGGCGCGCCATCCCCAGAATACCGTCACGCTGGCCTTTGCCGGTCTGATCGCGCTGGCGCCGCAACGGCCTGCGCCGTATGACGTGCCGATTGCGGCGCTCGACGACAGGGCGCTGGCGGCGATTCGCGAATGCTATTTCCCCGGCCTTGCTTGCGCGCTCAAGGCCGGCAGCGGCTCGCCGCGGGTGTTCAACAAGTTTGACGAATTCGAAGACTTGCTGGCGCTGCTGATCGATTACCGCACCGAGCCCGATCTCGAAAGCACCTGGCTGGCGCACGCGATCGCGACCGCCTGCATGGGCGCCAATCATCTGTGGCAAGACATGGGCTTGCCGAGCCGTTCGGCATTGTCGTGGCTGATCTCGCACCATTTCAGCGGTCTGGCTGCACGCAATAGCGGCGACATGAAATGGAAAAAATTTTTCTATCGTCAGCTATGCGAACGCCAGGGCATGCAGGCGTGCGCCGTGCCGAGCTGCGGCGAGTGCGCCGATTATCTGCATTGTTTCGGACCGGAAGAGGGGACGCCGAGCTGAAGGCGGGGCGGCGCCAGGCCTTCTGGCGGCCGGTGCCGCGCCGCTTGCCTGCCCAGTCAGCTGTCCGCTTCGCTGAGCGGCAGATAGCGGTGAAACAGCAGCCGCACCGGTTCCAGCAACACCATGCCGAACAGAATGCCTATCATGCGGCTGACGCCTTGGCCCGGGTCGACATTGCTATAGCTGTCCGGCACCAGCACAACCAGAAACGCCAGCGTGAACTGGGTGCCGACATAGCCGATGCCCATATTGCCATTTTCGATATGCCGGCCGACGATGACGCCGGCACAGACCGCGAGCGTCATCGCCACCGGCGAACTGCTGCAGATTAGTAAAATACCGGTGGCAAGCAAGCCGCCGACGCTGCAGCCGACGAAGCGGTGGATCAGCTTGGCGGTGGTCGGGCGCATGGTCGCCACGCTGGCCAGCGGCACGATCATGACGGTCATGATGGTGATGCTCGACTGACTGAGCGACTCGATGTGGAACCACTGCCAGATCCAGGGAATCAGACCGAGTGCGACCGCGCCTTGAATTGCGTGAAAAAACGCGGCCTTGTGCCATAGCAGGCGCTTGCGCGGCGTGCTCGGCGGCGGCAGTTTGGCGGCGGCCGGCAGCCGGTGCCGGATCGTGGCCGCAGACAGGATGCTGATGGCCATTGCCGCCAGCGCGCCGACGCAGACTTCGAGAAAGCGCGCCTTGGCGAACAGGTCGACCGATTCGTGCGGATACTCCATGCCGTCGATGGCCACCATGCAAAATGTCAGGCCCGTAAACAGCCAGGCATAGCCTTTATCGCTGATCAGGGCAAAATAAATCGTGATGGCGCCGGTCAGCGCCAGCGCCGCACTGAGCAGCAAGGACGAGCCCGCCACCTGATCGGCCAGCAGGCAGGCAAAGGCGGCGCCGGCGGCCGTGCCGATGATGCGCAAATGACCGCGCCGCAGGCTGATTTCGAGGTGCGAGCGCATGACCATATAGGCGCTGAAGGCGGCCCAGCTGACGTTTCTCGTTCCTAATATGTGGGCAAAGCCGATCGCCAGCAAGACGGCCAGCACGCTTTCCATTTCATCGATGGTGCGCAGACCGTATTCGGGCCAGGAACGGAAGTCCTGGAAAATGCGGCCGGCAATCTGGCGCATTGTGGTGACGCGCTGCTTGAGGCGCGATATTGTTGTTATTGCATCCATTGCAGATCCATCAGGCCATGACTATTTCGTTGTCTAGTGCTCTTTTTGACTTCTACACCGAGCATTCTTTAAGGCATCCTCAGGAGCCGATTTTTTCAGTTCGCCACGCAGATCAGCGTTCGCACACGACGTGCCACCAAGCGCATGACCATTCAAGCGAATGGAAGACCTGAAACATGCGGAGTGTGGCAGACCTGAGCCATTGTGTAAACCGGGACCACCTGGCCGGTCTAAATCGCTAGGCAATATTCCATACCGCATTGGGGAAATACGATATCACAAAATTTATGGCGGCATAAATGAAGCAATGCCAAAAAGTATGAAAAATTGTGTAATTGGCCCGGGCACGCCGGCCTTGGCAAACGCTTTTTCGCTCGCCGCCTGTGCGATGTTTACGCTTCCAGCGCATGCAGTGCCGTGATTTCCGTGCCTTGCCGGATGCGCTTGCGGCAGTGGTCGAGCTGGTCACTGGCGACTTTCAGCTTCAGCCAACTGCCGTCGGTCAGGCGCCAGGCCAGGACTTGTTCTTCATAGACATCGACTTCAAGCGGGAATTCGTCGGCATCGAAGCGCTGCTCGCTCAGCGTAAAGGCATGCCGGTAATAACAGCGCCGGCCGTCGCGGTCGAAACCATGGCTCTTGCTGGCCTGGGCCGAGTGGTCGACATGCGATTCGACGCGAACCGGCGGCACGATTTTTTCCCGATATTGCTGCGGTATGTCAGCCATGCTGTAGTGTTCCATGATGCTCCCCCTCGGTCTGTATGGATTGCCGTTTCCGTTGGCAAGGCCCGGCGTTGTTGGTGGCAAAGCCGACATTTGCGACGTTATATTGTGGTGTATATAACGATGGCGCCGCCAAGCGCGCAAGCCATGCTTATATTCACGGTTATAAGCACGCTTACAAGTACCCTGAAGCAAATTCAATGCCAGTCCGGGGCGCCGGTTGTAGCCGGTTTCATGCCCTGTATTGCGGGTATTGCGGATATGGCGTGTTCATGCCGACTTTATGTTGCTTTGCCTCGTCAGCAAGCGGAGCCACGCAGCAAGTCGGCGATAACGGCGGCACCGACGCTGTCGCCGGGGTCGAGTTCGGCCAGCTTGACCAGTATGGCGCGGCTGTCGTCGACGTGCCCGCGGCGCAGGCAGATGAAGGCCAGCGCTTTCAGGCTGAACAGGTAAAAATGCGCGGGCCCGGCATGCGCGTGCCAGTCGGCGCTGTCGGCGCGGGCCAGGCGCCAGTCGGCGTCGAAACCGCCGGCGCGCGCGGCGGCCTGCAGCGCCCGCAACACGACTTGCCCGGCCCGCTCGAGCTGTTTTTTGTGGAAATAGAACTTGTACAGTGCAAAATAGACCGGCAGGCAGTCCGGGTCGATCGCTTGCGCCGTCCACAGAATCGCTTCGGCGCGCGCGCTCTGGCCGTGAGCTGCGGCCGCTTCATGCAGCAGGCGCTCGATGGCCGGCGACAGATGTGCGCCGGAGGCCGGATAGCCGAGGAAAGGCGCCATGGTCGGTTCGGATGCGCGTTTTCAGAAAAAATTCAAGTCGATTTCAGACCAATTTCAACCGAACTTGAACAGAATGCCATAGCCGCCGCGCGGATACTCCCAATTGACGTTGCGGTGCTCGGTGCAGATGATGCGGCAGGTGCCGCACTCGAGGCAACCGTCGGTGGTCAGCAGGATCTGGCCGCCGCCTTCCAGCGTATAACAACCGGCCGGGCAGCATACGAGGCATTGCTGGCTCTTGCATTCGTCGCTGCAAACGCGCTGATCCTTGATTTCGATGTGCGGCTTGCCGCCGTCGACCTTGTAGCGGTTCTGGAACAGTTTTTCCTCGACTTTGACGGTACTCATTCGAAAGCCCTCCACATCTTGAAGGCGTCGCCCATCATGCCGAACAGCGAACGCTTTTCTATGAAATTGCGCCGGATCTGGCGCTCCTTGGACTTCTTGTCGACGCCGTCGACATGCAGCATGGTGTGCGCGGCCTGGTTCAGCAATTGCGGGTAAGTGCCCAGCAATTGCGGATTGCGATGGAAGATGCCGGTCATGTTGCGGTACTTCTTCATGTCCTTGAGGACATAGCTGGCGTCGAGCGCGCTGCGGTAGCGCGCCAGGTTCTTGGCCGTGAACGGCTTGTCTTCGGCGCGCAGGGCGACAATCGTCTCGGCCGCCAGGCAACCGCTGGTCATGGCCAGATTCGAGCCTTCGCGATGCACGGCATTGACGAACATGGCCGAATCGCCGGCCACCATCCAGCCCTCGCCATAAATTTTCGGGATCGAGTTGTAGCCGCCTTCGGGAATCAGATGGGCCGAATATTCCTTCATTTCGCCGCCGGCCAGCAGCGGCGCGATGGCCGGATGGGCTTTCATCTCTTCGAGCAGCTGGTAGGGCGTGCATTTCTGCTTCTTGAAGTCGGACAGCATGCAACCGACGCCGATGGTCAGCGATTCGCGGTTCGTATACAAAAATCCGGTGCCCATCATGCCCCTCGTATGGCCGACCGTTTCGATCACCACGCCGGCCTCGCCCGCGACATTGAAGCGGCTCTCGATGGTTTCCTGCGGCATGAAATGGATTTCCTTGACCGCCAGCGCCACTTCTGCGGGATCGAGTTCGGGCCGAAAGCCGGCCTTGCGGGCCAACATCGAGTTGACGCCGTCGGCCAGCACCACGACGTCGGCATACACGGCGCCGCCCTGGCGGTCGGTCTGCACCCCGACTACGCGCTCGCCGTCCATGATCAGGTTGCTGACCGTGGTTTCGCAGATCAGCAGGGCGCCGGCCTGTTCCACTTTTTGCGCGAACCACTTGTCGAACTGCGCGCGGATGATGGTGTAGCGGTTATACGGCGGCTTGTTGAAGTCTTCGGAGCGGTACTGGCCGCCGACATAGGACTGGTCGTCGAGCATCCACATGCGTTGCTCGACGATGTGGCGCTCGAGCGGCGCTTCGTCGCGAAAGTCGGGAATGATGCGCTCGAGCGCGTCCGAATACAAAATCGCACCTTGCACGTTTTTCGACCCCGGATATTCGCCGCGCTCGATCAGCAACACTTTCAGGCCGGCCTTGGCCATGGTATAGGCGCAGGCATTGCCGGCAGGGCCGGCGCCGACCACGATGGCGTCAAATCTTTCAGTCATATTGCTCTCCTCGATATTGAATCGACGTCTTTCGCCGTCGTTATTTCGCCATCACTATTTCGCCATCCCATTGCTCAGCCGGCCATGCGGGCCATCGCCAGCTTTTGGCGGAAAGCCTCGGTCAGTGCCGGCAAGATGGTCATCGCATTGCCGACGATGCCGTAGGTGGCAAATTCGAAGATCGGCGCGTTGCGGTCGGTATTGATGGCAATGATGACGTCGGCTCCTTCCATGCCGACCCGGTGCTGCACCGCGCCCGAGATGCCGGCGGCGATATACAGCTTGGGCCGCACGGTCTTGCCGGACTGTCCGACCTGGCGCTCGGGATCGACCCAGCCGGCCTGCACCACGGGCCGCGAGGCGCCGATCTCGGCCCCCAGCACCAGCGCCAGGTCCCACACCAGCTGGAAGTTTTCACTTTTCTTCAGGCCGCGGCCGCCGGCCACGATGATGTCGGCAAAGGCCAATTGCGGCTTGTCCTGGCGGTTGTCGGCAATATAGTCGAGCACCTTGGTGACGATGGCGGTCTCGACCATGCCCAGCGGATGGGTGATGACGGTGCCGGTGCGCCTGGTGTCTCTGTCCGGCATGGCCATCACGCGCGGGCGCACGGTGGCCATTTGCGGGCGGAAGTTCAGCGTCAGGATGGTGCACAGCAGGCTGCCGCCGAAGGTCGGGCGCGAGGCCGCCATGCTGCGGTTTTCCATGTCGATATTGAGTTCCGTGCAATCGGCGGTCAGGCCGGTCTGCAAGGTGGTGGCGACGCTGCCGGCCAGGTCGCGGCCCTGGGCGGTGGCGCCCAGCAGCAGGATTTCGGGCTGGTAGGCGTTGACCAGATCGGTCAGACCCTTGGTGAAGGGCTGGTTGCGGTACGATGCCAGCACCGGGTCGGCCATCAGGTAGCAACTGTCGGCGCCGTGGAAAAACGTCTCTTCGCAAAACTGGCGGGTGGCGAAATCGTCGGCGCCGAGGATCACGCCGGATAAGGACACGCCGAGGCGGTCGGCCAGCTTGCGGCCCTCGCCGAGCAGTTCCCAGGAGACCGGATGGACTTCGCCGCGCTCGTGCTCGATGAAGACCCAGACCCCTTGATAGGCCTTCAGGCGCTCGTCCAGTTCGTATTTCCCCTTGGCGGCGCGTTTGACGGGGGCTGGGGACGCTTGCTCGCTCATTTGGTGTGCCTCGCTTGAGTGTTCATATGACTTTCCGGGTAATCGCGTATATGGCTGCGCGTATCTGACGGCGACTTAAATATCTGCCGGCGTCACGCGGCCGCCTGCTTGACGATCGCTTCGCCGAGCTTGGGGTGCTGCGTGAACAGCTTGCCGGTCAGCGTCAGCGCCAGGTCGCGCGGCTCGCCGCTCTCGCACTCGATGATCTCGGCGCTGCGGGCATTCGGTTTCGGGGCGAACACCTTGCTGACCACGGTCGGCGAGCCTTTCAGGCCGATCTTGCCGACGTCGTCGATGCCGGCCGCGACCCGGTCCCAGATGCGGATCTTGTGGCGCGCGGCGCGGAACATGTTTTCCATGGTGGCGAAGCGCATTTCATTGGTGCCCTCGAGCATGGTGATCAGGGCCGGCAGCTTGGTCTGCAGTACCTGCACACCGCCTTCGGCGCGGCGCTGGATGACGATCTGGCGCCGCGTGATGTCGAGCGATTCGATCTTCGAGACATAGGTCAGCAATTGCAAATCGAGGCGCTTGGCGATGCCGGGACCGACCTGGGCGGTGTCGCCGTCGATGGTCTGCTTGCCGGCAAAGACCATGTCGACCGCCAGTTCCTTGCCGATCTGTTCGATGGCGGCGGCCAGCGCGTAGGACGTCGCCAGCGTGTCGGCGCCGGCAAAGGCGCGGTCGGTGACCAGGATGGCGTCGTCGGCGCCGAAGGAAATGCATTTGCGCAGCGCCGCCTCGGCTTGCGGCGGCCCCATGGTCAGCACGGTGATGCGGCCGCCGAACTGGTCCTTGAGCTTGAGCGCCTCTTCCAGCGAAAACAGGTCGTAGGGATTGACGATGGCCGGCACGCCGTGGCGCATGATGGTATTGGTGACCGGATGGACGCGGATCTGGGCGCTGTCAGGAACCTGTTTGATGCAGACCACGATATGCATGGCAATCTCCAATAGGAAGTGATGGCTTGGCTCAGTCTTTGAGCGTTGGCGAATGATGCATCGGGCTTCGTTGCGAATTGCGCAGCGAATTTTTCAGGGAATCGAGCGAAACCGACTTGTGCTGCGCGTCCTGAAACACCTTGAATACCTTTTCCCGGGCCGCGCTCGAATGGACGAAGTCGTCGTAAGAGCTGGCCAGCATGGCGCGCAATTGCTTGAACATTTCGATATCGTCGAGTTCATCGAGGCCTTGCTGCTGGCGCATGTACTGGAAGAAGCGCTTGAGGATGTGCAGGCGGTTGATGTCGAGTACGCCCTGTTCGAAGGGCACGCCGAGAAATTCGAAGAAGTCTTCGGCGGCGGACAGTTGCTTCAGTTGCAGGGCCAGATTACTCATGATCAAACGCCTCCGGTAGCAAAACGGTGGTGGACTGCATTCTGTACGGCCATCTGGCTGGCTGCGCGCATGGCGCATCCGGCAGCGGTCGCGGCTGGCTTGCTCATGTCAGTGGCCACTCGCGAAAGCGATGCTTTCCAGATAAAAGCAAGTCAGATCCTGGGCATTCGGCGCTTTTTTCGTTTGCATCGCAAAGCGGCGGATCTTGTTTAACATGGCACCCGTTTCGAGGTCCGACAGCAGCATGCCGAGCTTGGCATAGGCATTTCTGACTGCGTGCGAACCGGAATGCTTGCCGAGCACGGTCTGGTGGCTGCGGCCGAGCTCGGCCGGGCTGAAAGTTTCGTAGTTGCCGGGGTTTTTGAGCAGGCCGTCGACATGGATGCCCGATTCGTGGGTGAAGACGGCGGCGCCGACGATGCTCTTGTTGGCGGCCACCGGCCGCCCCGAGGCTTGCGCGACCAGCCGCGAGAGCTGCGGCAGGGCGCGCGTGTCGATCGCCGTTTCGATACTGTCGAGATGACGCAGCGCCATCACGACTTCTTCGAGCGCGGCATTGCCGGCCCGCTCGCCGAGGCCATTGACGGTGGTGTTGACATGGCTGGCGCCGGCGCGGACCGCCGCCAGCGTATTGGCGGTGGCCAGGCCGAGGTCGTTATGTGCATGCATTTCGATTTCGATATCGCTGGCGCGGCGCAGACGGCCGATGATCGTAAAGGTCGAAAACGGGTCGAGCATGCTGACGGTGTCGGCAAAGCGCAGGCGGCGGGCGCCGGCTTTTTGCGCTGCCTCGGCAACCCGCAGCAGAAATTCCGGATCGGCGCGCGAGGCGTCTTCGCAGCCGACCGCCACATCCATGCCCAGTCCCAGCGCCAGCGGCACGAACTGGCCGATTTGCGCCAGCACCCAGTTGCGGTCGCGCCGCAGCTTGTGCTCGATATGGATGTCGGAGACGGGAATCGAGAGGTTGACGATATCTATATTGCAGCGGGCGGCGGCCCTGGCGTCGTGCTCGCACATGCGGCCCCAGGCCATCAAGCTGGCGTTCAGGCCAAGCGCAGAGACAGCCCGGATGGCATCGATTTCAGCGGCGCCCATGGCCGGGATGCCGACTTCGATTTCGCTCACGCCGACTTCATCGAGCATGACGGCAATGGCGATTTTTTCGTCGGCGGTAAAGGCGACACCGGCAGTCTGTTCGCCGTCGCGAAGCGTGGTGTCGTTGATGGTGACCATACTATCGTGCTCCTTTTACTGGAGGACCGGAGGTCCATGACTACTGTTTAGCAATTCATGTGCCAGTGTCGGGGAATTCATGCGGGGCTCGTGCGCCAAGCGATAATCGCCCATGTATTCAATGGCTTGGCGCCATTTTCAGCGCACCGCCCGCAGCCTCTCGCACTGCCTTTCCGGTTGCTTTTACTGTGTCGTATTTGTCGGCTTTACGTCGGCTTTGCCACAGACGGCGCCTGCCGTTGCCGGCGACGCCATTTCGCGCTCATGACTGTTCGCGCGCCAGATTGACCGTATAGAGCGGCAATTCCAGCACCAGATCGCCATCGCGCACGACCACCTGGCAAGCCAGGCGCGATTGCGGCGCGGCGCCCCAGGCGCGGTCGAGCTGATCTTCTTCGTCTTCGCTGGCAGGACGCAATTGCTCGAAGCCGTGTTTGACGATCACGTGGCAAGTCGAACAGGCGCACGATTTTTCGCAGGCGTGCTCGAGCGCGATGCCGTGCCGTAGCAGGGCATCGCACAGAAAGCTACCGCTCCTGGCCTCGAAAGTGCTGCCTTGCGGACACAGCACGGGGTGGGGCAGGACGGTAATGTGCGGCATTTCAGACTCCGATCTGTTCGGCCAGCGTATCGAGGCGGCGCCCCGATAGTGCCTGACGTACGCTGGCGTTCATGCGGCGCGCGGCAAATTCCTGGGTCGCCTGGTTGAGCGCCTCGGTACCGTTTTTGATTGCCGCGATGTCGGCATCGATGGCCGCGTCTTGCCCCGCGGTGGCGATCAGGTCGGCCAGCCGGTAGATCCGGTCGAGGATGGGGCGGCGCTCGGCTTGCGACAGCAGCGCCTCGCCGTCGGCCGCCAGCGCAGCTTCGCTGGCGTCGATCAATTGCCGCGCCGTCACCTGCGCCTCGCGCAGCATGCGCATCTTCATGTCGGCGCCGGCGCCGCGGTTGGCCTCGCTCAACATGCGTGTGATATGGCCGTCGTCGAGGCCATAGGATGGCTTGACCGTGACCGCGGTTTCGATGCCTGTGCTTTGTTCGCGCGCCGAGACCGACAGCAAGCCGTCGGCATCGATCTGGAAGGTGACGCGGATGCGCGCGGCGCCGGCCACCATGGGCGGAATGCCGCGCAGGTCGAAGCGCGCCAGCGAGCGGCAATCGGAGACCAGCTCGCGTTCTCCCTGCAGGACGTGGATGCTCATCACGGTCTGGCCGTCCTTGAAGGTGGTGAAATCCTGGGCCCGCGCGGTCGGAATCGTCGAGTTGCGCGGAATGATTTTTTCGACCAGGCCGCCTATCGTTTCCAGCCCCAGCGACAGCGGACAGACGTCGAGCAGCAGCCAGTCCGACTGCTTGCGGTTGCCGGCCAGCAGATTGGCCTGCATGGCGGCACCGAGCGCGACCACCTGATCGGGGTCGAGATCGGTCAGCGGTGTCCGTTTGAAGTAATCGGCCACGGCTTGCCGGATATGCGGCATGCGGGTCGAGCCGCCGACCAGTACCACGCCGCCGATGTCGTCGACGCTCAGGCCGGCGTCGCGCAGCGCCTTGCGGGTCGGCGCCAGCGTGCGCGCGACCAGTTCGGCAGTCAGAGCGGAGAATTTTTCGCGCGTGAGGCGCAGCGCCAGGCGGCGGCCGTCCGCCAGGGTGGCCTCGATGGTGCTCGCCGCGCTTTCGCTGAGCGCTTCCTTGGCGCCGCGCGCCGCGCTGAGCAGGGCGCGGGCGTCGGACGCCGTCAGCGATGCGGCCGCCAATCCGGCTTCGGCCAGCGACCAGCGGTAAACGAGGCGGTCGAAATCGTCGCCGCCGAGCGCCGGGTCGCCGTTCGTGGCCAGCACCTCGAATACGCCGCGCGACAGTTTCAGGATCGAGATGTCGAAAGTGCCGCCGCCGAGATCGTAAATGGCGAACACGCCTTCGGCGGCGTTGTCGAGGCCGTAGGCGATGGCGGCGGCCGTCGGTTCGTTGAGCAAACGCAGCACGTTCAGGCCGGCCTGGCGCGCCGCATCCTTGGTGGCCTGGCGCTGGGCATCGTCGAAATAGGCCGGCACCGTCAGCACCACGCCGGCCAGTTCGCCGCCGAGCGCGCTTTCGGCGCGCAGGCGCAGCGCGCGCAGGATGTCGGCCGAGACATCGACCGGACTTTTGATGCCGGCCGCGGTATCGATCTGCACCATGCCAGGCCGGTCCAGGAAGACATAGGGCAGTTCGGCGGCGCCGGCCACATCGGCCAGGCTGCGCCCCATCAGGCGCTTGATCGACGATAAGGTGTTGTGCGGGTCTTCGCTCTGCAGCGCCTGCGCTTCGTGGCCGACGATCGGCGCTTCATTTTGCGCCGGCGCCCGGTAGCGCACGACCGACGGCAGCAGGGCGCGGCCGGCGGCATCGTGCAGCACCTTGCTCTGCCCCGAGAGGACGCTGGCAACCAGCGAATTGGTGGTGCCGAGGTCGATGCCGGCGGCCAGCCGGTGCTGGTGCGGCGCCGCGCTCATGCCGGGTTCGGCAATCTGGATCAGGGCCATGGAATGCCTTTCAGACGGTGAAGCTCTCGCCGCAACCGCATTGGTTCTTGACGTTGGGATTGTTGAACTTGAAGCCTTCGTTCAAGCCTTCGCGCACGAAGTCGAGTTCGGTGCCGTCCAGATAGGGCAGGCTTTTGGGATCGATCAGCAGGGTCACCCCGTGGCTCTCGAAGCGCAAGTCGTCGGTGCCGAAGGCGTCGGCAAATTCGAGCGCATAAGCCATGCCCGAGCAGCCGCTGGTCTTGACGGCGAGCCGCAGGCCGACCGCGGCGCGCTGTGCGAGAAAGCGATGCACGCGCTCGGCGGCGTTTTCAGTCAGCGTAATGCTCATGCTCGATACTCCTTGTGCGCAGATGGAAAACCGGAAGCGAATGATTCAGACCGAAAACGAACTGCCGCAGCCGCAGGTCGAGGTCGCGTTCGGATTCTTGATGACGAAACGCGCGCCTTCCAGTCCCTCTTCGTAGCCGATCTCGGCACCTTGCAGATATTGCATGCTCATCGGATCGATCAATAGCGAGACGCCGTCGCGCTCGACGCGCCAGTCGTCTTCGTTGACCGCTTCGTCGAAGGCGAAGCCGTATTCGAAACCGGAACAGCCGCCGCCGTTGACGTAGATGCGCAGCTTGAGCGCGGGGTTGCCGTCCTCGGCGATCAGGGCTTTGACCTTGCCGGCCGCGGCAGCGCTAAATACCAGTGGATCGGTGCTTGCTGGCATGGTGTCTGGCATGATGGACCTCTTTCGGTTAAGTGGCGTATGGGGCGCGTTGCGGGGCAATTCAAATTGATGCGAAAACTAGTCGATCAGCGGCGCGCAGACCGGATACTGCAATTCGTCTGCCTGGGCGGCAGCGCCTTCGGCATGCCGGCTGCGGTAATCGGCGACGGCGGCCTTGATGGCGTCCTCGGCCAGAATCGAACAATGGATTTTTACCGGCGGCAGCGCCAGTTCGGCGGCGATGGCGGCATTTTCGATGGCCAGCGCCTGATCGAGCGTGCGGCCCTTGAGCCATTCGGTCACCAGCGATGAGGAGGCGATCGCCGAGCCGCAGCCATAGGTCTTGAATTTGGCGTCTTCGATCACGCCATTGCTGCCGACCTTGATTTGCAGGCGCATGACGTCGCCGCAGGCAGGGGCGCCGACCATGCCGGTGGCGACGCTGGTGTCGTCTTTGTCGAAGCTGCCGACGTTGCGCGGATTTTCGTAGTGATCGAGGACTTTGTCGCTGTAGGCCATGCTGTTCTCCGTGGTCGGGGTGCGTGAAGCGCGTGTTAAAGCAGTGTGCAGGCAATTGCGCTCGGTGCGCGATCTCGGTCTGTGACTTCAGAGCGTGATTTCAATGCGTGGCCCACTGCACCGAGTTGATATCGATGCCATCTTTGTACATATCCCACAGCGGCGACAAGGCGCGCAGCTTGGCGATTTTCTTTTTCAGCAATTCGACCGTGAAATCGACTTCTTCGACGGTGGTGAAGCGGCCGATCGAAAAGCGGATCGAACTGTGCGCCATTTCGTCCGACAAGCCGAGCGCGCGCAGGACATAGGATGGCTCGAGGCTGGCCGAGGTGCAGGCCGAACCGCTCGAGACGGCGATATCCTTGACTGCCATCAGCAGCGACTCGCCCTCGACGTAATTGAAGCTGACGTTGAGATTGTGCGGTACGCGCTGTTCCAGATCGCCGTTCAGGAAACACTCTTCGGTGCCGGCGAAGCCGGCCAGCATGCGGTCGCGCAGCATGCGGATGCGCTCGTTCTCGCTACCCATCGATAACAGGGCGATTTCGAAGGCCGCGCCCATGCCGACGATCTGGTGCGTGGCCAGCGTGCCCGAGCGCAGGCCGCGCTCATGGCCGCCGCCGTGCATCTGGGCTTCGAGCCGCACGCGCGGCTTGCGCCGCACATACAGGGCGCCGATGCCCTTCGGACCGTAAGTCTTGTGCGCCGAAAACGACATCAGGTCGACCGGCAGCGAGGCCAGGTCGATCTCGACCTTGCCGGTGGCCTGGGCGGCGTCGACGTGCAGCAGCACGCCGCGTTCGCGGCATATGGCGCCGATGGCGGCCACATCCTGGACCACGCCGATTTCATTATTGACCAGCATGACCGAGGCCAGCGTGGTATCGGGGCGCAGCGCCGCCTTGAAGCTGTCGAGGTCGAGCAGGCCGTTGGCCTGGACGTCGAGATAGCTGACGGCAAAGCCGCGCCGCTCGAGTTCGCGCATGGTGTCGAGCACGGCCTTGTGCTCGGTCTTGAGCGTGATCAGGTGCCGGCCTTTGCTGCGCAAAAATTCGGCAGCACCCTTGATGGCCAGATTGTTCGATTCGGTCGCACCCGAGGTCCAGACGATTTCGCGCGGATCGGCATGCACGAGGGCGGCCACCTGTTCGCGCGCCTGCTCGACCGCTTTTTCGGCGGTCCAGCCGTAGACGTGCGAGCGGCTGGCCGGATTGCCGTACAGCTCGCTCAGGTAGGGAATCATTTTTTCGGCGACGCGCGGATCGACCGGGGTGGTGGCCGAGTAGTCCAGGTAGATCGGGTGCATGTGCATGAGTGGCTCCGGCAGACTGGGAAGACTGGGCCGGTGTGTCGCGCCGGACCTCGACTGTCTTTCAGCAAGGAGTGTGCCAATCGCCGATATGTGCTTAAGTAATTGATTTTTAAGTATATTTCTATTCGTCATCGAATCGCTGCCACGCCTGTTTGTCGTGTTTGTCTGCTTTGCGACGCGTCGCAACAGATCGGTCTGCAGTGTGGGCTGATGCGCTTGCGGATCTGCGTCCGGCTGCTACATTGAGATGGAAAGCAGCGCGCGCGGGAAGCTGCTGCGAGATGCAAAGCACCTTGAGGAGCAGCGCCATGAGCCACCGAGCCGATCGAGCCAATGCGCCGGCCATTGTCCTGATTCACGGACTGTGGATGACGCCTTTATCGTGGGAACGCTGGATCGATTATTATGCCGCCCTCGGTTATCAGGTGCTGGCCCCGGCCTGGCCCGGCATGGAGCGCGAGATGGCCGAGATCCGGCGCGATCCGGGCCCGCTGGGCAGCCTGGGCGTGACCGAAATCGTCGATCACTACGAACGCATCATTACCGGCCTCGAGCAGCCGCCTGTCATCATGGGGCATTCCTTCGGCGGCCTGTTTACGCAGATATTGCTCGACCGCGGGCTCGGCTGTGCCGGCGTGGCGATTGCGTCGGCACCGGTCAAAGGTATCTTGCTGCTGCCCTTGTCGACCTTGCGCGTCTCGTTTCCGGCACTGTCGAATCCCTTTAACTACCACAAGGCCGTGGCACTGACGCCGCAGCAATTTCGTTATGCCTTCGGTAATCTTCTGAGCGAACAGGAATCGCTGCAGGCCTATCAGCGCTATGCGGTGCCGGGCCCCGATCATTTGCTGTTTCAGGCCGGCCTCGCCAATTTCACTCCGCGGGCGGCCACCACGGTCGATTTCGACAATCGGCACCGGGCGCCGCTGCTGCTGATTGCCGGCGGCCGCGATCATATCTCGCCGGTCTCGGTCGTCAAGGCCAATTTCAAGCTCTATGCAAACTCGCGGGCGGAAACCGAGTACAAGGAATTTCCCGACCGCTCCCATTTCATACTGGGCGAGCCGGGATGGGAGGCGGTGGCCGATTTTGCGCTCGACTGGGTACAGCGCCAACTGGCGCGGCGCACCGCCAGTGCCGATTCGGCCTAGGCTGGCGGCTGGCCGCGACGCTTGCGCCCGGCCGTTGGCGGCCGGGGTCAGACAGCTTTGGGCGGCATTTTTATCGGGCTTGAAACATTCTTATCGGACTTGAAACATTTTTATCGGGCTTGAAAAAAAGCCAGCAGATCGGCGCTGACCTGATTTTTCAAGGTCGTACACAGGCCGTGCGACGCGCCGCGATAGATTTTCAGCTGCGCATTCCTGATCAGTTTTGACGATTTGAGCGCGGAGTCGGCAATCGGTACGATCTGGTCGTCGTCGCCATGCAAAATCAGGGTCGGGACGTCGAATTTGTTCAGATCGTCGCTAAAATCGGTTTCCGAAAACGCCTTGATGCAGTCGAACATGGCTTTCAGTCCGCCTTGCATGCCGAGGCGCCAGAAATCGTCGAGCACGCCTTGCGAGACCGTGGCGTCGGCGCGGTTGGCGCCGTAGAAGGCGATTGCCAGATCCTTGAAATATTGCGAGCGGTCGGCCAGCACGCCGGCCCGGAAGGCATCGAAGACCTCGAGCGGCACGGCGTCCGGGTTGGCGGCGGTCTTGAGCATCAGGGGCGTCACGGCGCCGATCAGGACGGCCTTGGCCACGCGCCCGGTGCCGTGGCGACCGATATAGCGCGCGACCTCGCCGCCACCGGTCGAGTGGCCGACGTGGATCACATCGTGCAGGTCAAGCTGGCGCACCAGTTGCGCCAGGTCGTCGGCATAGGTATCCATGTCGTTGCCGTGCCATGGCTGGCTTGAGCGTCCATGACCGCGGCGGTCGTGGGCGATGACGCGGTAGCCGTGCGCGGCCAGAAACAGCAACTGGTCGTCCCAGGCATCGGCGCTCAGCGGATAACCGTGGCTGAAGACCACGGCCTGGCCGTCTCCCCAATCCTTGTAGTACAGACTGATGTCGTTGGAATTTTCTTTGTCAACACAGATATATGGCATGACGCTTCTCCTAAGTGGTGAGGTGACGCGACAATTGAAAATGGCGGCGCTTGCCTTGTGGCCTGGCCCGGCCATGACGGCGCCGATTCATGCCGGCTGCCCATGCCGATGGAGCCGGTGGAGCCGATGGATAGGCGCCGCTCGCTATCAGGATACAGGCAGGCCGCCCGGGGCTGTCTTGCGTTTTGCCGTGCCGGCGCCCGATTTATGCTGTATCTGTCTGGCGTGAAAATGCTTATTAATTGCAATAATATCTATGCAGTATTTTGCTAAAAAACATGTTTACGGACGGCGCTGCGCCGATCGCCTATAATTTGTAACAAAATCTGGTTGACTGTTGTTACCTTGCCTATTTACGAGAGGTCTTGCATGCATATTTCGAGCAGAATGCGTATTCCAGTCCTGGCGGTCCTGGCCGCGCTGGCGGCGGGGCCCGCGGCGGCGCTGGCGCAGGAAGTGCAGATCGTCAAGATCGGTTTCAGCAGCCCCTTGACCGGGCCGCAAGCGGCTGCCGGCAAGGACAATCAGGGCGGTTTGCTGATGGCGATCGACGCCCTGAATGCGCGCGGCATGCTTGTCAAGGGCAAGAAAATCAAGTTCGAGGCCGTGATCGAAGACGATCAGGGCGATCCGCAGGCCGGTGTCAATGTGGCCCAGAAGCTCGCCGACATGCAGGTGGCCGCCATCATCGGCCCGTATAACTCGGGGGTGGCGCTGCCGGTTTCGCGCATCTATCAAAATGCCGGCATCGTCATGGGCACGGTGGCGTCGAATCCGCGCGTCACGCAGCAAGGCTATAACGTCGTGTTCCGGATCGCGGCCAGCGACAGCCAGCTCGGCAGCACCATGGCACGTTATGCGGCGCAGGAATTGAAAGTCAGGAAAGTGGCCATCATCGACGACCGCAGCGCCTATGGCGTCGGGGTGGCCGCCGAATTCGAAAAAGTGGCGAAGGCGGCCGGGGTGCAGATCACCAGCCGCGATTTCACCAACGGCAAGGCGGTCGACTTTACCGCCATTCTGACGTCGCTGCGGGCCCGGAAACCCGATGCGATTTTTTACGGCGGTTATTCGCCGCAGGGCGCGCCGCTATTGCGCCAGATGCGGCAACTGGGCGTGAATGCCTTGCTGCTTGGTAGCGATGGCATTTGCGCGCCCGAGATGGGGCGCCTGGCCGGCGACGCCATCAAGGATCAAGTCTATTGCACGCAGGGCGGGACATTGCTCGACAAAGTAAGGGCCGGAAAGCAGTTTGCGGCAGACTATCGCAAGCGCTTCGGCCGCCCGGCCGAGACTTATGCGGCCTCGTTTTACGATGGCATGATGCTGATTGCGCAAGCAATGCAGGCCGCCGATTCGGTCGATCCCAAAGTCTACCGGGCTGCGCTGGAAAAAATCACGTACAAAGGGGTGGCGGCGACGCTGGCCTTCGATGCCAACCATGATTTGCTGCAGTCGCCGGTGACGGTGTTTCGCTTCCGCGACGGCGTGCCGCAGGCGCTGAGCAATTATTGAGCGCATGCCTTATCGTATGCCTTATCGCGTGCATTATCGCGTGCCTTTTGGCGCTCCGGGGCCGGCCCGGCGCACCGGCCTCGGCTGCGCCGGTGTCATGCATGTCACGGCTATATGTCACGGTTTTGTTTCACCGCCACATTCCGCTGTTACATTCTTTTACCCAAACTTACCAAAGGCTTGCTGCTGACGCGGTATCGGCGCTTGCCCATCCTGTAGAATGGAGCGCATCTTCTCTCTTGCAGGTAAGATAGCGCTTCGGGCCGCGCCGTCGGGCGGTCCTTCCATATTCACCTGGAGCAGTACTATGCAAAAAAAATTAATCGTCGTTGCTTTGGCATTTTTGATGGGGCAGTGGGCATCGGCCGCGCCAACGCCGGCGAGCGCCGCCTCGGCTGCCGCTTCGGGCACTGCCTCTGGCACCGCCTCGAGCACTGCCGCGGGCACCGCTCCAGTTCCGCTGCTGATGGTGCAGCCGACTGCCGAGCAACCGCAGGCAGCGCGCTTTGCGGCCGGCCTGTTGACCAAATATCACTACAAGGCGATGCCGCTCGACGATGCGATGTCGCAAAAGATTTTCGACCGCTACCTGAAGTCGCTCGATCCCGAAAAAATCTTTTTCACGCAAGCCGATATCGATAATTTCGGTCCGGCCCGCAATACGCTCGACGATGCGATCAAAAATGGCGATCTGCATGTGCCGTTTGCCATGTTCAATATGTATTTGCAGCGCTCGCGCGAACGCATGGCGCAGTCGCGCGACATACTTAAGAGCAAATTCAATTTTACGCAAAACGAAACTTACCAGTTCGACCGTGAAACGGCGCCCTGGGCCAAGAACGATGCCGAGCTCAGCGATCTCTGGCGCCGTCGCGTCAAGAACGATTTCCTGCGCCTGAAGCTGGCCGGCAAGGACGACAAGAGCATCCGCGAAACGCTCGACAAGCGCTACAGCAATTATCTGACGCGGACCGACAAGCTCAATAATGAAGACGCCTTCGATATCTTCATGAATGCCTATGCGATGTCGATCGAGCCACACACCAATTACATGGGGCCGCGGGCGTCGGAAAATTTCGATATTTCGATGCGCCTGTCGCTCGAAGGCATCGGTGCCGTCCTGCAGACCAAGGACGATTACACCCTGGTGCGCGAAATCGTGCCCGGCAGCCCGGCAGCGCTGTCCGGCAAGCTGCAGGTCGGCGACCGCATCGTCGGCATCGGCCAGGGCCGCGACGGCGCCATCACCGAAGTGCTCGGCTGGCGCATCGACGATGTCGTGCGCATGATCCGTGGTAACAAGGACACCGTGGTGCGCCTCGATATCTTGCCGGCCGACGCCAATGCCGACGGCAAGCATACGCTGGTATCGCTGGTGCGCCAGAAAATCAGCATGGAAGAACAATCGGCCAAGAAGTCCATCATGGAAGTCAAGGATGGCGGCGTGGTGCGCCGCGTCGGCGTGATTACCCTGCCGGGCTTTTATCAGGATTTCGATGCGCGCGCCAAAGGCGATGCCGATTTCAAGAGCGCCACCCGCGATGTCGAGCGTCTGCTCGGCGAGCTCAAGAAAGCCAAGGTCGATACGGTGCTGATCGACTTGCGCAATAACGGCGGCGGCGCCCTGACCGAAGCGGTCGAATTGACGGGCCTGTTCATCGGCTCCGGTCCGGTGGTGCAGCAGCGCAATGCGCAAGGCAAGGTCGCGGTCGAAAGCGACAGCCGTCGCAGTCCCGTCTGGGACGGCCCGCTCGGGGTCTTGATCAATCGCGGTTCGGCCTCGGCGTCCGAGATTTTTGCGGCAGCGATCCAGGATTACGGTCGCGGCCTGATCATCGGCGAACCAAGCTTCGGCAAGGGGACGGTGCAGCAGGTGATCAATTTCGACCGCATCGCGCAAACTCCCAAGCCGATTTTCGGCGAACTGAAAATGACGGTGGCGCAGTTTTTCCGTATCAACGGCGGCACCACGCAGCTGCGCGGCGTCACGCCCGATATCGCGTTTCCGAGTGCCGCCGATGCCAAGCTGTTTGGCGAGTCGAGCTATGACAACGCCTTGCCGTGGACCTCGATTGTGGCCACCTATTATGCGCCTGCCGGCGACTTGAAGGACATGCTGCCGGTGCTGCAGATGCGCCACGAGGCGCGCGTTGCCAAGGATGCCGACTTCCGCTTCTTGCAGGACGATATCGTCGAACTGCGCAAGACGCGGCTCGAAACCACGGTCTCGCTCAATGAAGTCGAACGGCGCAAGCAACTCGATATCCAGGAAGCGCGTGCCAAATTGCGCAAGCAGCATCTGGAACCGGCGCCTGTGGTGGCCAAGGCCGCTGACGGCAAGAGCAAACCGGCGGCCGCCGACAAGGATGCGCTCGGCGATATTTCGACGCGCGACGATGGCCTGCAATTTAACGAGCGCAGCCTGAAAGAGCAGCTGGCGGCTGAAAAAGCGCAAAAAAATGAAAAAGACATTTTCCTCAATGAGGCCGTGCAAATTCTCGGTGATGAAGTCGGGGTCTTGAAAACCGATCTGCGCCTGGCGGCGCGCGTCCTGCCGCAAGCCGCTTCAGTCAAGGCGGCGCAGTAAATCGCGGCCGGCGACCGTATGCAAACCCGCAGCGGGAAAAGCTTTCTGCTGCGGGTATTTTTCTAATCAGCGATGGCATTTAGATGGGATTTAGATGGCATTTAATCGGCTATTGTTATTGAACTAATTTTTATGCCGTTTTACACTACGTCTTTCAATTGCGTGGATCGGGGACCGTTGCCTGGCGGCGGTGTTCATACCAGGGCATTGGCTGTTTTCTTGCCTTAGTCTGATTATTTTCTATGTCAAATAGCGATGCACAATGGCGCCAGATTGTCAGAGTATTGTCAACGGACTTGCTGGCCGTCGATGAGGCGCAGTGCATCGTGCTTGCCGGCCGCTTCTGGCACCGCATCGTCGACAAATTTTCCCCGCTGATCGGGGCCGCCAGCGTCAACGTATTGTTGGTGCGCAGCATACAATTAAATATCCCTCTTTTTCCTTTTTTGGCCGGCATCGCCCTGGTTCCTGTTTCGACTCACGCCCTGTCCGAATTGGAAAAGGCATTCGTGCAGCAACCGAGAAACGAGGTAATGGCAGCTAATTTTGCAATAATGCAACAATTTTTTGCATTGCTTGCCGGCCTCATCGGTGATCGCCTGTGCGGTCAATTATTGCATTCCACTTTTCCCGATCATGACGCGGACGATGCCGCGCAGGAGATAAATTAATGACTGATAAAATCAAGCTGAATCTTTTGCAGACCGGGATTCCCGGCCTTGATGTCGTGCTCGGCGGTGGCTTGCCCGAATTGTCGTTCAATATACTCGGCGGCACGCCCGGCAGCGGCAAGACGACCATGGCGCAGCAGTTGATGTTTTCGCTGGCAAATCCTGGGCGGCGCGCGCTATTTTTTACTGCCCTGGGCGAATTGCCGATCAAGATGCTGCGCTATCAGCAACAGTTTTCTTTTTTTGATTTCGACAAGATCGGCGACTCGGTCAAGTTCATCAATCTGGTGCCGGAACTCGAAGACGGCAATCTCGATAAAGTGCTGGAAAATATTGTCGATGAAGTGCGCACTTATGCCCCGTCGCTGGTGTTCATCGATTCATTCCGCTCAGTCATCAATGCCGCCAGCGACGATTCGCGCGGTTTGTCGGTGTTGCAGCAATTCGTCCAGCGTCTGGCCTTGCAAATGACGGGCTGGAATGCGACGACATTTTTGATCGGCGAATACCAGATGCTCGAGGTCAAGGAAAATCCCTTGTTCACGATTGCCGACGGTATTTTGTGGCTGTCGCAAGATGTCAATCGCAATGCCATGGTGCGCAAGATCCAGGTCGTGAAAATGCGCGGCCAGGCGCAGGCGCCGGGCTTGCATACCTTTCGCATCAGCGGCGATGGGGTCGAGATATTTCCGCGCCGGCTGGCGCCGGCCGTTGTGCCGGTTGCCGGCGAGCCCACGCTTTTGCCACGGCTTGGTACCGGCGTGGCCGAACTCGATGCCATGCTTGGCGGCGGCTTGCCTGCCGGTTATTCCATGCTCTTGAGCGGTCCTTCGGGATCGGGCAAGACGCGCCTGGCCCATGCCTTTCTGGCCGAGGGCGTGCGCGTGGGCGAGGCCGGCGTGATCGTCACCTTTGAAAGAACGGCCGGGCAAAATCCGGGGCGCATGCTGGCGGCGCTCGAACGCAGCGGCATGGTCGGCATTGTCGGCCTGCGCACGCTCGATCTGTCGTTCGACGAAACACTGTATCAAATCGTCGACATGATCGGCCGCATGCAGGCCAAGCGCGTCGTGTTCGATTCGATGTCGGCCTTCGAACTGGCGCTGGCACCGCAATTTCGCGACGATTTCCGCGAATCGCTATACCGGATGCTCAACATTCTGGCCGAGCAGGGCGTCACCGTCGTCCTGACCAGCGAGCTTGAAGACCGTTATCAGGAATTGCATTTTTCTTCTTACGGCAATGCGTTTCTGGCCGATGCCATCGTCATGCAGCGTTACGTCGAAGTGGCTGGCCGCCTGGAAACCATCATCAGCGTGGTCAAGGTGCGCGACAGCGCGCATAGCCGCGATTTGCGCCTGATGCGCCTCACCCAGGATGAGATCGTCATCGGCAGCGCGCCGTTCGAATATACGGGCATTCTGTCGGGCCAGCCGCGCAAGATGGAACAATAGGCGCAAATATTAAGCGAAAAAAATCCTGAATGACAAGCGGCCCTGAAGTCGGCGGCGTGCGCCGGCCCATTGGCTCGTCCGTCTATTTGTTCATGGCGCCAGTGCTGCGCTAGTCCTTGTTTACTCGGCAATGCCATCGTCGGTGTTGCGGTAACAAGACTCCCTGACCGGAACCGAGATCGACAAAGTGGTACCGTTGGTGGGCGTGCTGTCGATGATCAGCTGGCCGCCGAAGGCATGCAAGCGTTCGCGGATGCCTGCCAGGCCAAATGATTTATGCTTTTTGATATCGGCCGCGCCGATGCCGATGCCGTCGTCGCTGATATCCATGAAGAAATGCCGGTGGTCGGCACTGAAGCCGAGGCTGACCTCGACGGTGCTGGCGCGCGCGTGCTGGGCAATATTGTTCAGCGATTCCTGTAATATCCGAAAGATGGCCAGCGTCTGCTCGTCGCTGAAAATCTGTTCATTCTCGGGGCTGCGATGGTGGAGCCGGTAAGCCAGTCCTGTCACACGCGAAAATTCGTCGAGTTGCCAGTTGATCGCCGCCTGCAGGCCCAGTTCGAGGATGAAGGGGCGCAGATTGTTAATGATGGCCTTGACCGATTTGATGGTCAGATCGATATTGTTCAGGGCGATGCACGTGTGCTTGTGCAGGCGCGGGTGGCTATGGCGCGTACGTTCTTGCAACCGCGAAATATCGAGGCGTAGCGCCAGCAAATTCTGTCCCAACTCGTCATGGATATCGCGCGCAATCCGTTTGCGCTCGTCTTCCTTGATTTGCGCCTGATGTTCGATCAATTCACTGAGCTGTTTTTGCGATTGCCGCAATGCTTCCTCGACCTGTTGGCGGGCCAGGATTTGCGCCACCAGTGCTTCATTGACCTGGGTCTGCTCGGCCGTGCGCTGGCATACGCGGCGTTCGATTTGACGATTTGTGCTGGAAAGTAAAACGCCGACGTCCATGGCATATTCGGCATTTCCCCAGCGTTCTTGGGATTTGTTCTTTTCCATTTGTGGCGCCCATGGCAGCAGAAAATTAGACCGCAGAAATTAAACTGAACCACTTGATCTGTTGCAAGGCACAATGCAGACAATATCAAAAGGACCTGGCTAGCTTGAATATAGCGTATCTATTTCTGAATAGTCGGTGCAAGGACGTCTGTTTGATATAGCGCAAAATATAGTGAGATTTTTGAAGAACGATTTTTTGCCGAGCGCTGGTCCGCATCAAGAGGGCTTTCAATAAGGGCTTTCAAGAAGGGCTTTTTGCGTCGACAGGGCCGCGCCGCTTGGCTCTAGCCGCCTTTATTCTGCGCCGGCAATCATCAATTCGGCATCGCTGTGGCGTTGCTGCTCCTGCATCACCAATTCGCCGACTTCGCGTTTCAGGCGGTTGAATTCGGGCGCGCTGGGGTCGCGCGGCCGCGGCAAGTCAATTGCGACATCGCGCTTGACGGTGCCGGGCCGGTAAGTCATGACGATGGTGCGGTCGGCCAGATAGATCGATTCCTCGATGCTGTGGGTAACGAAGACGATGGTGGTGCCGAACTGCTTCCAGATCTTCAATAATTCATCTTGCAGGTTTCTGCGGGTGAGGGCATCGAGCGCGCCGAACGGCTCGTCCATCAGCATGATCGGCGAGTCGAGCGCCAGCACGCGCGCGATGGCCACGCGCTGCCGCATGCCGCCCGATAAATCTTTCGGATAGCGCTGGCGAAAATCTTGCAGCTTGAGCATATTGAGCAAGAAGCCGACGCGTTCGTCGATCTCGGCCTTATTGCGGCCGGCAATTTCAAGCCCGAAAGCGATATTGCGTTCGATCGTCATCCAGGGAAACAAGGCATATTCCTGAAATACCATGCCGCGCTCGGGCCCCGGGCCGCTGACCGGCTTGCCACCGGCCAGGATGCGGCCCGAAGTCGGCCGGATAAAGCCGGCCAGGGCGTTCAGTAGCGTCGACTTGCCGCAGCCGGACGGTCCCAGCAGGCAAATGAATTCGCCACTGGCAATTTCCAGATTGATGTCCGAGAGCGCGATGACGTTTTCCTTGTCGCCGGCAAAAATCTGATTGACTGCTTCGATCGTAATTGTCGTCATGCAATATTCCTCTCATGCCAAAAGGGAGGGGCGCCGCCGTCGCGCGAACCATGGCCTCAATGGTCGAGGCCGCGGTGCCATTTCAGCAAACGTGTATTGAGCGCATTCATGGCCGTATCGATGGCCAGACCGAACAGACCGATGGTAAACATGCCAGCGATAATTTTTGCCGACCAAAAATATTCCCGCGCTTCGAGAATGCGGTAGCCGAGGCCGTTGGTCACCGCAATCATTTCGGCGACGATGACGACGATAAAGGCCGTGCCCATGCCGATCCGGGCGCCGCTCAGGATATAGGGCGCCGCCGCCGGCAAGATGACGCGCCGGAACAGCGTCAGTTGCCCGGCGCCGAGATTGCGTGCGGCGCGCAGATAGATGCCATCGACATTTTGTACTCCGGCAATCGTATTCATCAAGATAGGAAAGAAGGAACCTATGCTGATCAGAAAAAACGCCGGGGGATTGCCTAGTCCGAACCACAAGATTGCCAGAGGAATATAGGCAATCGGCGGAATCGGACGCAGGATTTGCAAGAGCGGATCGCAGAGCTTGTAAGCGGTCTTGTTGGCCCCCATCAGCAAGCCGAGCGGCAGCGCCAGCACGCCGCCGATCAAAAAGCCGCCGATCACGCGCGACATGCTGGCATAGGCGTCTTGCCATAATTCGCCCGACAGCAGCCAGCCAAGGTAATTGCCGTTGCCGGCAACATAGGCTTGCGTCGGCGCCAGATAATCGAACCATTTATGCAGCACCTCGAGCGGCGGCGGTACGATTTGCGGATTGATCAGCGCAAAATACGACAGCGATTGCCATAATGTCAGCGCGATCAGCGGCACCAGGCAACCTTGCAAAATAGGGGACAGGCGGGCGGAAAGTGCAGTCATCACATCGGCCTTCCTATTTGAGCTTGCTGGTTTTCTTGGCATTGTCGAGCAGGTCGAGCTTGACCCAATCGGCGGCCAGCGGCGCATGGCTCATTTTGCCGATACCGTAACGCATCATGTAATCGGTGGTCAGCTGCACATGGGCGACTGAGATATCTTCGGTAAACGGGGCGTTGACGATGGCATCGCGGTAGTCTTCGCCCGATAACTGGTTTTTGAACATTGCTTCGCGCACGTATTTCTCGGCCAGTTTCGGATCGGCTTTGAACATGCGGGTTGCGGTAACGAAGCAATTCATGAAGCGCTGGGCGACGTCGCGTCTTTCCTTGTACATTTTTTCGGTCATCACCAGGGCCCGGATCGGCGCGCCGAGCGCGGTTTCGTACGGTTTCAGGATTTCAGTGCCGAATTTCTTGTTGAGCGCCTGCGTCGAATACGGTTCGGACTGGCTCATGGCATCGATATTCCTGCTCGCCAGCGCCTGGTTGAGGTCGGGAAAGCCGAGATAGACGATCAACACGTCCTTGCCCGGCTTGTCGGACCAGCTCAAGCCATTGGCCGCCAGTTCGGTAAACAACAGGATTTCTTGCGGGCCACCGCGTGTGACGCCGACTTTCCTGCCTTTTAAATCCTTGATGGTTTTTAAGTTCAGGTCGCTGCGGCCGACGATGCGCACGCCGCCCTGGGCAAAGCCGGCAACCACATAGACACCCAGACCGGTGGCGCGGCCGGTGATGGCCGCTTCCAGCGCGCTGGCCGAGACGTCGATTTCGCCGGCGATAATCGCCGGCACGATGTCGAGGCCTTTGGCGAATACGCGTTCTTCAATCTTCAGATTGCATTGCGGCGCGATTTCTTTGATATACGAGACGGCGCCGTAATGGGCGAACTTGAGGTTGCCCAGGCGAACCACGTCGGCGGCCCGCGCCGGCAGTGCCGTCATGCCAATCGTCAGGGCGGCAAGCGCGAGCCCGAGTCGGATATGCAGTTTGCTCATATTGTCTCCAGTCGTGTGTTAGCGATGATGTTTTCATGCCAATCGTTATTCTTGTAAGACTACATCAAGTTGGTGAAAATTTCTGACCTGGATCAAGATTTGCCCGGTTTGCAGAGACGGTCCGGTTATGGCGCGCCAAGTGCAAACCGCCGGTCCGCCACGCCACCTGTTTTCGCCGCAAATAAGGCATAAAGCAGAGGTAGAGCAGGGGCCGAGCAGCGGCCGGCCCAGGCATGGCGGCCAGGTGTTTCGGCAGCGCGGCGCAAGGTCTTGAAAAATAATTTGCGCGGCTATAGACAAGAGTAAAAAGGCCAACTATAATCTCGTTCTTTCGCGCTCGTGGGTGCGGAAAGTAGCAACAAAATGTCGGTCGGGAGGCTGGCTAATGCAAGAAAAAGTAGTAAAAGTTTTTGCAAATGTTTCTTCCCGAAATGATAGATTTGATGTTATAATTTTGTTTTTCGCGGCTGTAGCTCAGCTGGATAGAGTACTTGGCTACGAACCAAGGGGTCGTGGGTTCGATTCCTGCCAGCCGCACCAGAATATTAGGGGTCAGATAGAGATATCTGATCCCTTTTTTCTTTTTTAATCCCGTAAAATCAATACTTAGAGATTTGTGCTTCAAGGTGTTTTTCTTTGATGCTTATTCTTTATGTCAGCACGTGTGCTATTCAATGCGCGTTTTTGGCCTTTTTGAGCTCGTTTCATCGTCGGCAGAACCAGGCGAGTGCTGATTCTGTTCTTGTTCAAAAATGGCGCGGCGAATTACACACCATCTTTTGACCGGTTCAGGTGTACCCAATAAAGTCGGGGCGATTCAGTCAGAGTCAGCAATTTCTTGCGCCGCGCATTTTCTTGGACTGCCCCGAGAGCACTAGACAAAATCCGACCTCACGTTGAGCAAATCCCGCTTCGTGCGGTAATCGCCCCACTTTGAATGGGGCGGATTTCCGACGGCGTTCATGCGGTGGAATCAAGCGCCTGAGCGCGTGAAACCATCGCCGCTCCAGTGCTCGCTGCCGACGCCGT
>JAIZVZ010000097.1 GCA_021768485.1 Oxalobacteraceae bacterium
TTCTCCAGCAAATCCTTCCACAAGCGCACATTGGTGGCCGTTCCTTTGCTGACCTTGCCGCTTGCCATCCACAAATCATCATCGTTAAAGCTATAGACGGGCACCAGGTCGGTGCGCGCCGAGGCTTTCTTGATGTCGCCATCGAGGTTGTCGAGGATCCACGGTTCGGCGTCCGGCGTCGGATAATAGGCCAGTACCATATGGGTGATGCCGAGCCGGATGGCGCGCACATAGGTGATGCGCAGGCGTTCGATCGGCACCCCTGTCTGTTTGAGCGTCATGTATTTGGCGATCGCATAATCTTCGCAATCGCCGCCGAATGAGGCGACAAATTCGACTGGCGTGGCCCAGTAGTCTTCGACATTCCAGTGCTGTATATCGGAGATGTACGGCACTTGATTATAAAAATCATTTACCTTGCGGAGCAGCGGCATCTCGGCCCGGGCATCGGCCGGATGCGCGCCGCCAGGCTTGAAATCGACGCCTGGCGGTATTTTCAGGCTGCGCACAAACATTTGCATCGTTAATAAATGCGACGGTGCCTGCCAGCCGAAACGCCGCGCGACTGCATCGAGCAGACCCGGCGAAAAGTCGACCAGACCTGAGATGGCGACAGTCATCGGCAATATCAGAATCAGAAAACATAATGGTCGCCAAGCGATTCGAATAGGTGGCATGTCAGGCCGTAATTAGAGAAACGTGAACAAGCACCGGTACTCCCGTTTTTCCGACGCACGGGCACATTCTGTCTCCTGGCAAGACGGCAGAGGCCGGCCGTTATTTGCATGGGGATAAATGTGAATTGCCGAACCGAAATAATTTTCATTATAGCGGATATGCCCCGGTGGCTCGCAGGCCCGCCATCTTTTTTCGCCCGTGAAAATGCGGCGGCCGGAGCGGGCCGTTTTGCGCTGCGGAGCTCAGTGGTGTTTGCCTGTTTTGCGTTGCGAGGGCAGCTTGGCGGCGACCCAGGCCAGCGCCAGAATCATCACGAAGCTCATTGCATTGGCCGGGATTTGCAGATTGAAATCGACGCTGCTGTGTATCGCCAGCGCGACAATACTCATCATGGCGCCGAAGGCGATGCCGCGCGGCAGGCTCGAGCGGCGCTGGTACAGCACCTTGAGCGAGACGCCGAAGGTCAGCAGTACCAGCGCGGCCAGCATGCCGCTTCCCAGCAAGCCGAGGTCGCTGGCGATTTCGGCATAATCGTTGTGTGCATGGTCGTAGTAGCCGGCAATTTCCGGTGGCCGGTAGG
This sequence comes from Oxalobacteraceae bacterium, assembly GCA_021768485.1. GTDB lineage: Bacteria > Pseudomonadota > Gammaproteobacteria > Burkholderiales > Burkholderiaceae_D > JAIZVZ01. The sequence continues at coordinate 1,259 of JAIZVZ010000097.1, forward strand.
TCGAGAAGGTGCTGTAAAAACTGCCGGCGCCCGTGCCGAAGACGGGATAATCGGCAATCATGTCGAGCGCGTGGCGCGCCGGCAGCAGACGTTCTTCCAGCGAGTCTTCGGTCCTGCCGCCGTTATTGCCAACGTTATTGCCAACCCCGGTGCCAACGCCGGTGCCAACATTATTGCCGCTGGTGCTGGCGGCGATATTGGTTTGATTGAGGCGGCTGACCACCTTGTCGAGCCCGACCCAGGTGCCGACCAGCACCACATCGACGACGATCAGGCTGATGATCAGGGCAATTGTGGCCGGCGCCGTGCGCCACGACAGCGGCAGCGAAATGACGCCAACGATGAGCATCGAGGCAAAAAAGGCGGTGTTGCCCATGCGCGAGCGGGTCAGCACGAGGGCGATGACCATTATCACCAGCATGATGCGCAGGCGCATCTTCGGGCTCATCAGAAACGTCAATATATTGACGACGCGATGCCGCCAGCCGCTATACGATGGCGAGCGGCTGCCGAGGCGCGCCAGCATCAGACCGATGCCGATGGCCAGTGTCATTTCCATATAGCCGGCGAAGTGGTTGCGGTTGACGAAAGTGCCGATGACATTGGCATGCAATAGATTGTAGAAAAACAGGCGATATTCGGCGCCGAATGAATACAGCAAGACGCCGACCAGGGCCTGGAACAGGCCGCTCCACACCAGCGTCAGGGCCAGGCGGTCGAGCCGGTCCGGCGTGCGCACCAGCAGCAATATCAAAACAAAAGTAAAAAAGTAAATGCAGCTCAGGCTGCTCATGATGCTGCTGTGGTAGACATCAAGCGACAGATGCATGGGCATGCCATAGGCGCTCAGTCCTGCCGCTTGCTGTATCTTGAAGCTATTGGGCGAGAGTATGGCGACCCAGGATGCCGGCAAGGGCAAGACCTGGAAAAAGGAAAAAAGCACGAAGGCGCCGAATATGGCGAGCGGGAGTGCGAACTTGCCCAATATCGCCAGCGGTATGGAGGCCTGCTTGCGCCATGTCAGCACAAATGCCGCGCACAGCAGGCAAACGGCCAGCACCAGAATGCCGATGGCCCACGCGCGGTTGCTGGCCAGCGGCAGCGGCAGCCAGAACACCAAGCCTTGCAGACAACGAAAAAGCCATTGATCGCGCCGGGAATAATCGGCAATGTCGGAATCGAACGAAGTAGCAGCCATATTGTTCCATGGGCGGAGCGGAGCGCTTCCGTCCATTGGGTTCAGCGGAAATAGGGTTTGGCGGAAATGAGTTTTGCGGGAATAAAAAAGGCAGCACAAGGCTGCCTCGTACGCGCTAGCGCCGCGATCAGCTGCCGCTGACCGTGGTCGAGCTGCCGCCGCCGCCGCTAAAGCTGCTGCTGCCGCTGCTGCTCGAAAAGCCGCTGCTTTGCGTGCTGTTGGTCGTCGCTGCCGGTGTCGCCGTCGCGGTGCTCGTCGCTGTTGCCGGGCCGGCTGCGGTGGCTGGCGCATAGGCTGCAGGATTGGCCTGGGCGCTGGCGACGTCGGCCGAGATCCGGCTGGCGGCCACGGTCGGCAATGCCGCCGCAATCGTAGCGGTCGGAACGCCGGCTACTGCCGCCACGGCAATCACGGTGTCGACATCGGCGCCGTTGGCAACCAGGGCCGCGATCGTGGCCTGCGGATCGGTGCTGTTGGCGATGGCGTTGTAAATCGCCGTGACGGCTGGAGTTGCGCCAGCCGGTGCAGTTTGCGCAAAGGTTTGCGTAGCCGAAATGCAGGCAAGCAATGCAACTGTAATTGCCGCCACTTTAAAATATTTGTTCATTTTGACTCCGATCAATTTGGTGATTTTTTGATATTACCTGAGATTTTTTGGCTGAGCAAGAAATCAAAAAAAAATTGTGTAAAAATTGATAGATGCGAGCACGTTAGCGTCATATGGTGCCGAATGCCAACTATTTGCCGTATGTAAATTATTTCCATGCATCTATAATATCGCGCTCGATTTCTCATTTTTGCCGTTTGAGCGCGCGTTCAGACCAGTGCCGAGGGGGCGCTGAAATGAAATCCTTGTCCGATGTAAATATGGTCTTCCAACAACATCGTTACCTCAGCCTCGGACTCGATATTTTGCGCAGTAATGGGAATTTCGAGCGAACTGGCCAGATGCACGAGGGCGCGCAAATGCTCGCGGCTGCGACTGTCGACACTTGCTTCGGCGACAAGATGGCCGTTAAGCTTGAGGAAGTCGGGCGGCAGGCGGCGCACTGCCGCCAAGGCTTGCTGGTCGAGCCCGAAATGGTCGACGCCGAATTGCGCGCCGTGGCTGCGCACCAGCGCCGCGAAGGCGGCGCTCGCCTCGAGATCGCGCGCATAGCCGAATTCACTGACTTCAAACGACAGGCGGCGGGCATCGGCGCCGAGGTCCGTCAATACGCTGTCGAGCCAGCTCCTGAATTCGCCGCTCGAGATCGATTGCGAGGCGACGTTGACGGCGATATGGCCGAGCTGTTCGCGGTGGCCGCCGCGAAGTTTTTCGATGATCAGCGTGATCACGGCGCGGTCGACACTGGCCATCAGATGGTGGCGCAAGGCCATCGGCAGAAATAGCGAAGCGGCGATCGGTTTGCCTTGTCTGTCGATCAGCTGGCTGAAGACTTCATGCTGGACCACCTTGCCCGAGCTGAGCGCGACCACAGCTTGCGTCAGCAAGGCCCAGCGATTTTCCGCCAGCGCATCCGCAATCATGGTGCGCCAGCCCAAAGAACCGGTGGACTGTATTTCGAGTTCATCGGCCAGTATCAGCGCACTGCCATTTTGGCCTTCTTGCCGTGCGGTCTCCATGGCGAGGTCGGCGCGCGCCAGAACATGGGCGCGCTCCGCTCCCGAATGAAATACCGTGCAGCCGAGGCTAAAGGAGATATGGCCGGCACCCTTGCCGTGGGCAAGGCCGGCAATGAGGCGCGACTGCAGTGCGTCGATCAGGGGCCGCTGCAGGTCGGGCGCCGTATCGAGGCACAGAAAGGTGAAGGCGCTGCCGCCGCTGCGGCTCAAGATGCTGGCGTGCTGGCCCAGAATGGCGCGGGCGGCCGAGGCTACCTCCTGCAACATGCTATCGCCTTGCTGATAGCCGAATTCAAGGTTGAATTCTTTGAGATTGTCGAGCTCCAGCGTCATTAACAGCGCATGCTGGAATTCGGAATGGTGGTTGAGCAGCTGATTGAAGCGCAGGTCGAAACTGCGCCGGTTTTCCATCTCGGTCACGCTATCGACATAGGCTTCGCGCCGGAATTTCTCCGAACGCGCAACTTCGGCATCGAGTATGGCCGCGATCCGGCGCGACATGTCATTCATGGCCACCACCACGCGCTTCAATTCGCGCGCTTTGGACAGGACTTGAATTTGTTCGAAACGTTTTTCGCCAATGGCGAGTGCGGCATGTTCGATCTGTTCGAGCGGCCTCAGGATTATGCGCAGCAGCCAAAAGGTCAGTCCGAGCGAACCCACAAATACGGCCAGTATCCAGCAGCTGATTTCAAGTACGGAGCGCCACAAGTGCGTGTAGGCGAAGGTGGGCTGACTCAGCACCATGACTTTGCCGAGCTGACGCCAGCCGCTTGAAATGAAGGCTTCGCCGGCTGGTGTCGTCATCGGTATCAGCTGGGTGAACCATAAGGGTACATTTTCGATGTGGGCCGGCAGCTCCTTATCGATCAGCGGCGAGCCATCGGCGCTGCGCACCACGATTTTTTGAAAATAGCCGCGATCGAACATGGCAGAGACTTGAATTCCGGCCAGCACTTTGTCCTCTTTCGCCAGCGCCTCGGCCAGCGGGTAGGACAGAGAGGTTGCCGCATCTTGCGCATGCGACGCCAGCTGCTGCTGCAAGTACTCCCTGGTGGAATTGACCGATAGCGCCAGCAGGCCGACAAACACGATCAGGAAAATGCAGAAAATGGCACTAAACAGCTGGCGTCGCAGAGTCATATAAGCCTTTGGTCGATGGCGTGCGAGCGCCATGAAAATGGCCCTCGCCCGCTATGTGATCGGTCGGTCGGGTGATACAGCTCAGGGTCCAGAATCAATGTCCGGCTTTCATCGTGCACCTGGCGAGGCACGAAGAGGAGACGGACTGCTTTCGCGTTCCTGGACCGAAAACGCAAACAGCGAACAGGCATGCGTTGAGAAATGCCGGGAATCGCGGCATGCATCTGTTGAAAATATCAAGTGCAGCGATGGCTTGCTGATTTTTATTATATTATCATATTAATAATATTGTAAGTTTTGTTGTCTCGCTCTACTGCCTGGTGATGTGCATGCCGATCGGCAGAACAGATTTTTTCTTCGCTTGCCCGGCTTCCAGTCAGACAAGTGCCATACGTAAATGAATGAATATATTTGCATAAGTGAGAATCGCTATGGAAAAAGATACGCACAGCAAGAACAACACTGCACAAAATAAAATAATTTTTGGTTTATACGGCTCAGGCGGATTTGCACGTGAAGTGATGCCTATTGTTAGCGAGCATATTGCAAGCATTGCGCAAAAAAATACCGATGCGAGCTATCAGGTATTTTTTGTTGAAACAGACCCGCAGCAAACAGCGGTCAATGGTTATCCGCTGATTTCCGAAAAGGAGTTTTTTGCACTTGAGTGCCGGGAACGTTTCTTCAATATTGCGATAGGCGATTCGAAAATCAGGGAGCGCATTGCCAGCACATGCATCGCGCACGGCGCAAAACCGATGTCGCTGCAAGCGGCCCATTCGATCATTTACGACTGCAATGAAATCGGCGAAGGCGCCATTCTTTGCGCCTACACGATGGTGACATCGAATGCCAAGATTGGTAAATTCTTTCACTCCAATATTTATTCATACGTCGCACACGACTGCGTCATCGGCGACTATGTCACTTTTGCCCCGAATGTTCATTGCAATGGCAATGTGCATATTCACGACCATGCATACATCGGAACGGATGCCATTATCAGGCAAGGCACTTTATCAAAGCCATTGATAATTGGCGAAGGGGCGGTGGTCGGAATGGGCGCGGTTGTCACAAAAGATGTGCCGCCATTTACTACAGTGGTCGGCAGTCCTGCCAAAGAGCTCAGCAAGGGCTGAATACAGCGCTGTCCGGTGACGGCAGCCCTGCTCTGGCCGCCATGCCAACACCGGATACGCCAGGCGTGCTGGCAACAGGCACTGCGTCGCTGCTTCATCAAGGGGGCGCCGGTACGACGCCCTGACTAGCGCCTTGTACGTGCTGTCACCGGACACCACGATGGCGTCGCCAACAAGTACGGCGCCTATCCATTCCATACGCCATAGCGGCGTAATTTCTCTACTGGCCTTCTCGCACCCATTGTTTGCGCCCGCTCATGGTGATCTTGTTGCTCAGGCAAGGTGACATCGCCTGTCGCGACTTATGCTGTAACGAGGTGCACCATTTCGTATTTTCCCGATATCTGCATTTTTATCGTCAAGCCGCAAATCGCGTGTCCGACTGTTTGGCACAGGTCTATGTCAGCGGCCATTTATGTCATTAATTGTCTGGCCATTGCCGGCTTCTTGCGCCGATAGAGGCGGCGCGGTGTCAATGGCTGGAATTTTCACGATTTTTCACTGGAGAGGTGAAACATGAAAATACTGGTTACTGGCGGACTCGGCTATATCGGTTCCCACACTTGCGTCGAATTGCTGGCCGCCGGCCACGATGTGCTGGCCTTGGATAATCTGTCGAATGCCAGAATGTCGGTATTCGAGCGCATGCAGACAATTGCCGGCAAGGCGTGCGATTTCATTCTGGGCGATGTGCGCGACCGGACTGTTTTGCAAGATGTGTTCGGGCAGACGCCGATCGATGCCGTCATCCATTTCGCAGGCCTGAAAGCGGTCGGCGAATCGGTGCGGCAGCCATTGCGCTATTACGATAACAATGTCTGCGGCAGCATGGTCTTATGCGAGACGATGGCCGAAGCAGGTATCAAGTCGCTCGTCTTTAGTTCCTCGGCCACCGTGTATGGCGACCCGGCCACGGTGCCCATTCTCGAAGATTTTCCCCTGTCGGCGACTAATCCTTATGGTCGCAGCAAGCTGATGGTCGAGCAGATGCTGCGCGATGTCGCCGTGGCCGATCCGGCGTGGCGCATCGCCTTATTACGTTATTTTAATCCGGTTGGCGCCCATGAGAGCGGCTTGATCGGCGAAGAACCGAATGGCGTTCCTAACAATCTCGTGCCGTATATTGCGCAGGTTGCCGGCGGCCAGCGTACGAAGCTGTCTGTGTACGGCAACGATTACCCGACTGCGGACGGCACCGGCATGCGCGATTATATTCATGTCGTCGATCTGGCCACCGGCCATCTGAAGGCGCTGGCCAGGCTGGCCAGCGCGCCGGGCGTCCACACCTACAATCTCGGCACTGGCCGCGGCAACAGCGTGCTGGAAATGGTGCGTGCCTTCGAGCAAGCGAGCGGGCGCCCGGTCCCATACGAGATCGTTGCCCGTCGCCCCGGCGACATTGCGGTCTGCTTTGCCGACGCCGGCCTGGCCGAGCGCGAGCTCGGGTGGAAAGCCGAGCGCAGCATTGCGCAGATGTGCGCAGATGCGTGGCGCTGGCAATCGAGGGAGCGCCAGTAGGAAAGTGGAGCTGCAGGGTGCGGCGGCCCACGCATGGTGCACCTTAACGCCAGGCGATTGGCACGCCTTTTCTTTTTGAATGGTTTAAACTGCGATTTTGGTCGATTGCCATTGTCCGATTGTCTTTTCTTGATCGAGCAGCGCGTCGTCGGCCAGTCCTTACACCAAGAAAACCATGCCACCCATTGTTCGCAGCCTGCTGGAAAACGATTTGTACAAGTTCACGATGTGGCAGGCCTTGTTGCACCGCCATCCCGATGCCCAGACCGACTATGCATTTTTGTGCCGGAATACGCCGGCCTATCCGCTGGCCGAATTGAAGGCCGATGTCGAGCGCGAACTCGATCATCTGTGCATGTTGTCGTTTGCCGACGATGAGCTCGACTATTTGCGCGGCCTGCGTTTCATCAAGAGCGATTTCGTCGATTTTTTGACGGTCTTTCGCTTCCAGCGCAAATTCATTACGGTGCAAGCCGATGGTCCCCATTTACGCATCGATGCCAGCGGGCCGCAAGTGCATGTGATGGGTTTCGAGATTTATGTCTTATTCATCGTCAACGAGCTGTACTTCCGCCGCTTCGATCAGCAGGCCGCCCTGCGCACGGGGCGCCAAAGGCTGGCCGAAAAAATTGCGATGCTGCGTGCCTTCAGCGCCGAGCCGGCCAGGCGCCATCGCTTTGCCTTCTTCGATTTTGGCGTGCGGCGCCGTTTTTCGGGCGCCTGGCAAGAGGAAGTGGTCGCCACCTTGGACCGCGAAGTGCCGGAATTTTTCAAAGGCACGTCGAACGTCTATCTCGCGAAAAAATACGATCTGGTGCCGATCGGCACCATGGCCCACGAATACATGCAGTCCTATCAGTCGTTCGGCGTGCGCCTGCGCGACTTCCAGAAAGCGGCGCTGGAAGACTGGGTGCAGGAATATCGCGGTGACCTCGGCACGGCACTGACCGATGTGGTCGGCATGGATGCCTTCCTGGCCGACTTCGATCTTTATTTTGCCAAGCTGTTCGATGGCTTGCGCCACGACTCCGGCGATCCTGTCGTCTGGGGCGAGAAGGCGCTGGCGCATTACGCCAAGCTGCGCATCGACACCCATACCAAGCGCCTCGTGTTTTCGGACGGGCTCGACTTGCCGACCGCGTTTTCGCTGTACCACCATTTTGCCGACCGCTGCATGACCGGTTTCGGCATCGGTACCAACCTCAGTAACGATGTCGGCCTCGAGCCGCTCAATATCGTCATGAAGCTATTGTCCTGCAATGGGCAAGCGGTTGCCAAGTTATCCGATTCGCCGGGCAAGACCATGTGTACGGATCAGACCTTTCTCGCCTATCTGCGGCAGGTATTCCATCATCCGGCCGTGCTCTGAGATGGGCACGATCTAGTGTGCGCGAAGGATGAATTGGGCGATTGCCTCGGCGGCGATCGCTTGTTGCGAGTCCTGTGTGATGGTGGCGCCGCCGTCGCCATCTTGTTTGCCGTAATTGGCAAAGTAGGCATGGTTGCCGCCTCCGATCACGAGCGGCTTGTCGCTGCCGGCTATTTTTTTTCTGTTCAAAATCTGATCGTTGGCGCCGTAAATGGTCAAGACCTTCGATCGCTCGACAGCGCCATAGCGATAGGCGCCCAGCAGGACCAGGCCGGCCAGCCTGTCCGGCTTCCTGGACATATAGCTGCTGGCCATGGCGCCGCCAAGTGAATGGCCGCCGATATACCACGAGCGAATATGCGGAAGTTTGCCGAATACCTCATCTGCCGCAGAAGAATCAAAGAAAGCAAGACGAAAAGGCATTTGTACCAGGACGCAGGTGATCCCATGGCGCGATATATTGGCCAGCAGCCGAACATAGGCCGTCGCTTCGACTTTCGCGCCAGGGTAGAAAATCAGGGCCGGGCCGTCGTCTTTACCGGAATGAAAAAACATCAAATTATTTTCTGTCGTGACAGAGCCATCGGCCAGCGCCGCCTTGAGTGCCAGACGGGCGCCATCTTCAGCCCGGTAATAAACGGATATATAAATAAAGAAAGCAATGGCCAGCATGCACGCCAGGCCTGCTGGCAGTATCAGTGCAATGCGTCGCTCTTTTTTCATTGTCTGCCTTTTGTTACTGTTTCACTCTTGTCGCCACTTAATTATCGGTTTGAATTTTCAGCCTGACTCATTTGCTGATGCGGTAATCAGCGTTGCGGTAAAGGGGAATGTCGGACGCATAATGATACTGGCTTTCTTGTTCAGATTGAACAGAATGGAACTGGCACAGAAAGCGCGCAGAAAGCAAAAAGCCCACGAACCGAAATTCGTGGGCTTCCTGGTGAATATTGGTAGGCCGTGCGGGGATCGAACCTGCGACAAACGGATTAAGAGACGGTTCAGGTATTTTTAAATCATATGCTTGCAACGCTTGCCGCCTGCCGTTCTCAATTCCAGCCCACGTTCGTGCACTGGGTGCCCGTCATTCCAGCTTGGAGGCTTGGTCCCAAGCGTATTTCGGATACAGCGCTGGAGCGAGGATAGTATCGATGGTGGACATCATCCTGTCCTTTAACGGCAATTTCTAATCAAGCTGAGCGACTGTGCCATCGAAGGTGTTCGTCAGGTAGCGGAAGACCATGCATCAATTGCACTGTTCCGCCTTGCTGATATCACACACCTTCTCAATAACCAGCACGGCGGACGCCTTGTTTGTATTTAAGAATGGACGGTCTTTAAATTCAAATAACTTGCCCGGCGCGATGACACCAGAGGGCTTCATGCCGGTTTTTTCACAGACGTTTTCAATGTGCGCCCATCCCCGGAATGCAGTCAGCCAACACCAATGGATTTCGATTGGTATGTCGCAGTCGTTCCTGACGCTCCACTTGGGATAAAACTCGCGATAGCCTATGGTCCGGACGCATGCAGGAAGATTGGCGTTTGATTTCACGAGCGGGAGCGCGGGCGGCACCGCTGGCTCAGCGGCCATGCTCGAGCAGCTGATTAGCAGGGTAACGAATGTCAAGAAAAAATGTCGGGTCATCAATGGGTCTCCTTGCAGACAGTTTGGGTTTGGCAAGATGGGTGCGCAGACTGGTCGTTCATTCAGTTGAATTTGCGGGCCAGGTATCGCGTCTCGTTTCGCAGGACTAGGCCAGGGCAGAAGGCATAGCCCCGTCAGGGCACGACGAACAACGCCACACTGCGCAAATAGATGCGATTCATGCCCGTCAAATTCAGCCAGATGGATGACCAGGTTTGCTCTTTGGACCGGCATCCGGTAATCATTTCATTTTTGTAAATTGAGCATTCCAATACTCGATATGCGGCTGCATCGATTCAAGCTTGCGCGCGGCGAGCTTGCCGAGAATGGCCAGTCCATCTGCCTTGCGATTTAGTTCAAAATACGCACGCAGCAAATTCAGGGCTACTTGCGGATTGCCAATTTCCGGTTTGTAGCGGTTGCACAGCAGTTCGGGAATCTTCACGACATGGCCATGCATGCCCAGATCTCCCGACATCATGAATAATGCCTCATCGGTGTAATTGCTAGAATCGAGAATCGCGGCGTAAATCAGGAATGCCTTTTCAGGTCGCTTTTGTTCGAGTTCGTGGCGGGCAAGCCAAAGTTGAGGCCGCCAACTTCCCGCGATCATGCTTGCCTGTTGGCAGCGTGCAAGCTGCCCGCCTTCCCCGCGCACTCGTAACGCAGGGTCATCCAGTATGTCAATGCGGTTTCGCTGTTGGGATATTTCTGCACCGCTTCCCACAGCAGGTCGTCGGCCAATTGGTGCTGCATGCGCTCATGCTTGAGCATTGCGAGCCTGGTCAATAAAGTCGTAGTTCTGCCAACGAGCGCGAGCCCTGCATTCAAAACTGATTCGGCCTCGTCGAATTTATCCAGTTTGATCAGAACCGCGCCATGGACGGCATGACCGCGCTCTGTTAGCGGGGCGATCTGGAGCAGTCGCCTTGACGGCGCTTCAAGATCTGCCTCGAAGCCACCCTCGAGCCCGGTTGCAATAAGGACGCTCAGCTTGTCTGGATCGTCCCAGATTTTGCCCATCGTTGGAATCAAGACTTGTTCTCGCCACAGATTTCGCGGCATCGAATATCGTCGACCGCCTGAATCACAAAAATCAATGTTCGCGGGACCGTCCTGCCGGGGCGGGAACTGTTTGATTTTTCCGACCAGGTTCCGTAGTGAATTGAACATCCGATACTCCCGAGACATGGGACGATGGAAGGGGCACTGTACGCCAGGAGTCTCAAATAAACTTTGCTCTTGCACAGTACCTGCATCTGCCATGCCTTCACGCAATGGCGGATCAGCGTGTCGGCGGTAATCCCCCCATTCTAAAAATGGGGAAATTGCCCTTGTTCTTGAGTCGACTATAGACCATGATCAAAAATCTCCGCCCGCCATCTTGTAGACCCATGCATGGCCGTTGGCGCTGGTTTCCTGCACGGCCCAGGCGAACAGCACGCCGTCGTCCTTGAGGCGAAATTTCAGCACGATGACACGGCCCGGAGCGGCGCCGACGTAGCGAAAAACATCTGGAGGAATACGGCTTAAAACATCCACTTTGTAGTCGCCAATGATTGTGCCTCCAATCCAACCGCCTCGTTTGAAATCCATGTCAATACCAGGACCTTCTCGCCACGTGACCCTGACCCAGCGCGGGAACGACATGTTTGTGCCGCCGCCGAAAGCGTTGGTGCCTCCGCCTCCTTGCGGTGTCATTGCTGATGGGCTAAAAATTTCATTCCCAGCATCTGTTGTAGCGCTCACACCCCGCTTTGGAGATGCGCCGGGTGCCAATTTATACTCGACTACCATACTCATACCTTTGAGTTCGCGATCAGTCTGCGGTTTTCCGGTCTGGGCGCAGGCAGCCAGGCAGACATTGACCAGTGCAAAAATTAGTAACAGTCGTTTTGCTGTCGTCGATGTCATCGCATTTCCCTTTATTGGGCGGTCGTATTGAGCTCGTATTCGTTGTTCTTGAGTCGACTGTCGGCCATGATCAAAAATCCCCGCCCGTCATCTTGTAGACCCATGCATGGCCGTTGGCGCTGGTTTCCTGCACGGCCCAGGCGAATAGCACGCCGTCGTCCTTGAGGCGAAATTTCAGCACGATGACACGGCCCGGAGCGGCGGTGACGTAGCGAAAGACGTCCGGTGGAATACGGCTAAGCACCTCGACTGTGTAGTCGCCAATGATTGTGCCTCCAATCCAACCGCCTCGTTTGAAATCCATATCAATACCAGGTCCTTCCCGCCACGTGACCCTGACCCAGCGCGGGAACGACATCTTCGTGCCGCCGCCGAAAGAGCTGGTACCACCGCCAGTAGGGGTTAGAATGGCTGTACTGAATGTTTCATTGCCGGCATCACTTATTGCGCTCACGCCTGTCTTGGGACGGGCGCCTTTCGCCAATTTATACTCGATCACCATCCCCATGCCTTTGAGTTCGCGATCCGTTTGCGGTTTTCCGGTCTGGGCGCAGGCGGCCAGGCAGATATTGACCAATGCAAATATTAGTAACAGTCGTTTTGCTGTCGTCGACGTCATCGCATTTCCCTTTATTGGGCGGTCGTATTGAGGTCGTATTCGTTGTTCTTGAGCCGACTGTAGGCCATGATCAAAAATCCCCGCCCGCCATCTTGTAGACCCATGCATGGCCGTTGGCGCTGGTTTCTTGCACGGCCCAGGCGAATAGCAC
>JAIZVZ010000098.1 GCA_021768485.1 Oxalobacteraceae bacterium
AGGGCCTGAATGCGTCCCTGAATGTGTCCCTGAATGTGTCCCTGATGCGGCGCCTGCGCCAGGCGTGCGCTGCGCTGGCGCTGAGCGCGCTGGCTGCCTGCGGCACTTTGTCGGGGCGGGCGCCGGGGGCCGCGACTTCGTCCGTGCCGAGCAAGGCGTCGGCGCAAACGCAGGCCGCCAACGAGCGGGCGGCCGGCGTGCCGGTTTTGCCGCCTGCCAATTCCGGACGCGGCGGCTATTACAAGGACGATGGCCCCGGCGACAATCCGCCGCCGGGCTTGCAGCAGACGCCCGATGCCGAGCCGAAGGTCGAGCCGTATGCCCGCGCCAGCAACAAGCCCTATACCGTCTTCGGCAAGACTTATACGCCGATTCTCGACAATCGCGAATTCATCGAACGCGGCGTGGCGACCTGGTACGGCAAAAAATTTCACGGCCAGCGCACCTCGTCGGGCGAACCGTACGATATGTACAAGATGACGGCCGCCCATCCGACGCTGCCGATTCCCTCCTATGCCCGGGTCACCAATTTGCAAAACGGCGCGCAAGTGATTGTGCGCATCAATGATCGCGGACCGTTTCATACGACCCGCATCATCGACCTGTCTTATACGGCCGCGCTCAAGCTCGGCTATCTTGGGCCCGGCAGCCGCGAAGTGCAGGTCGAGCGCCTGTTGCCGGCCGAGATAGAGCGGCTGGCGGCGCAGCGGCGCAGCGGTGTGCAGACGGTGGCGGCAGTGGCGGTAGCGGCGCCGGCGACCCCGGTTGCGGCGGGCCCGGCCAATAATTCGGTGCAGGCGGCGATCGAATCGATGCTGCGCTCGGATACGCCGCTGCCGGCCGACGAGCGGGCCGGCGCTCCGCTGCGCCAGGTCGGCAGCGTCCAGGCGTCGGCCGCAGCCGATGGCAAGCCGCGTTTTTATCTGCAGCTGGGCGCCTTTTCGCAAGAATCGTCGGCTGAACTGTCGCGCACGTCGCTGACCCCGGTTCTGGGCACCTTGTCGGTGCCGGCCGTGGTCGTCCGTCAGGGCAGCCTGTTCAAATTATTGAGCGGCCCGTTTGTCAGCCGCGGCGAAGCGCAAGACGCCGCCAGCCGCCTGCAGGCCGCACCGGGCTGGCAGGCCAACCTCAAACCGATGGTGATCGAACGCTAGGCGGTAAGCGGCCGTAAGGCGGCGCCTGATGCGGCGGCCGCGCCGTCCTTATTTGCAGCTACGCAGTTCCTGCGCCGGAAAGCCGGGCTTGATCTTGTCGAACTGCGCCTTGTTTTCCGGCGTCAGTTCGCGCAACTGGAAGGCGACCTTGTTGGTGGCAACCGAACGGCCGCCGATGCGGGCCGTATGCAGCCCCTGCCGGTTCAGCTGCGCCAGCTGGCTTTGCGCCGCCGCTTCGGTCTTGAAGATCCCCAGCGAAATGGCCCAGCGCATATTGGAGTTGTCGTTAATGACGAAAAAGTTCGAAATCCCCAGTTGCCGCAGCTCGGCAGTCTTTTTGGCTGCCGCTTCCTTGCTGCCCAGCGAAGGGATGTAGACGATGTGACTGGCCACTTCGCTGACGTTGTGGCGCGACTGGCGGTCGCCCAGCGCCAGCGCCGCCAGCGCGGTTTCGAAGCGCTTGGCATCGGGCATCAGGAAATTGCCGATCTCGATGCAGGCGATCGGTGCCGGTTTTTCCTGCGCGGCCACGGCTGCCGGCGGCGGTGCCAGCGCTGCGCTGGCGCTGATCAGCTTGAATTTGTCGGCGTTGAGCTGGCGGCCGACGCGGGCCGGCTCGTGCTCTTCGCCGACGATGTCGCCGAAATAGCCCTGGAACAGGGCGAAAGCGAGGCAGTTCGCCAGCAGGAATAGCCAAAAGAGAAATTTCACCATCGTCTTTATTCCGGGAGTGGGCGCGGCGTCGGGGAACGCAACACGGCTTGCAAGCCTGTCAATACCAGATTATCAACGATTTGATTCGCTATGGAAAGAGCCGCCGCAATCGCCGGTGCCGCGCCGCCCGACAGCACGCAGCGTACCGCCGCACCGTGGCGCGCACCATGCCTGGCCAGCGCCTGCCCGATGGCGCCGCTTTGCGCGGCGAGGCAACCGCCGAGAATGGCATCGTCGGTATTGTCGGGAAAGCGGCCGGCCGGGCTGCCGGCCCGGTTCCAGGCGATCTGCGGCAATTGCGCGGTGCCGGTCGACAGCGCGCGCGCCATCAGATCGAGCCCGGGAAGGATCAGGCCGCCGAGAAAGGTGCCGTCGGGGTCGAGGGCGTCGACCGTGGTGGCGGTGCCGCAATTGGCGACGATCAGGGCTTCGCCGGGAAACAGCGCATGGGCGCCGATGGCCGCGGCAAAACGGTCGCAGCCGAGCTGGCCGGGATCGCGATAGGCATTATGGACGCCGGCCAGCTCGGGCACCGAGGCAAAGCATTGCGGCCGGCAGTGCGGCAGCGCACGCGCCAGCAGCGCCAGCAGCGCGTCCTGCACGGCAGCGCCGGCGACGTTGGCGATCAGCACTTGCGAGACGGCCGGGGTCAAAGCGCGCCACCGCGCTTCCAGCTGCGCACTGGCGGCATGCTCGACGGCGCCACTGGCCGCAAACTGGCCGGCGGCGGCCTGCGGCAGGGCTGCCGCCCACTTGATGCGGGTATTGCCGGCGTCAATCATCAACAACATGCTCGTCCTCTCATGTATCGGCCTCCGGCTCGCGCAGCGAAACGTCGCCGGCCATGATCGCCACCTGGCCGGCGGCGGTGTCGAGCAGCAGACGGCCGAGCTCATCGACGCCGAGCGCCGTGCCTTGCTGCAGCAGGCGGTCGTGGTCGAGAATGCGCACGGTCTTGCCCTGATGGACATGCAGGCGATTCCAGCGCGGCGCGCACGGCGCAAAACCGTCGGCGTCGAATTGCCGCAAGCTGGTGCCGAGCGCATTGAGCAGGGCCGCCACCAGGATGTTGCGGTCGATCTGCGCCAGCCACGGGGCGTCGCCGGTGCTGCGCCCGATGGCCGCTTCGAGCTCTTCGGGCATCAGCAGATTGAGGCCGATGCCGATGACGGCCCAGACGCCGGCACCGTCTGCCGAGCCCGAATTCGGGCCCAAATTCGAGGGCTGGGCCGCACTGGTTTCGATCAGAATGCCGCCGAGCTTTTTGCCGTCCTTGAAAATATCGTTGGGCCATTTCAGCCGCACCTGTACGCCAAGCCGGCCGAGGGCCTCGGCCACCGCCACCCCGACTGCCAGCGGCAGGCCCAACAGGCGCGGCAGCGGGCCGGAAAATTTCCAGGCCAGCGAAAAGGTCAGGCTGGCGCCGGCGGCCGAATGCCAGGTGCGGCCGGCGCGGCCGCGGCCGGCCGTCTGCTGGGCGGCGAGCAGCAGGGCCGGGCCCTGCAGTTGCGGCAATTGCGCCAGCAAGTCGGCATTGGTCGAGCCGGTTTCATCGACCACGGTAACGCTGACCTGCGCCGCTTGCGGCTGGCGCAGCGCGGCAATCGCCGCCGCGCTGTACAGCGGCGTATTTATGCCTGGATGGGTGGCTGCAGTCATTGCAGCGCCTCGCTGCTGCGCGCCTTGTGCGGCGCACGCGCGAACAGGCGGTCGTAGGCCCAGTTCGGCAGCAGGCGCAGCAATTTGGCTACCAGCGCCATCGGCGCCGGGATCACGCGATAGCTGCTGCCGCGCGCAATGGCGGCGCCGGCAATGCGCGCGAAGTCCTCGACCGGCATCAGAAAAGGCATGCGGTAATGATTTTTTTGCGTCATCGGCGTATCAATGTAGCCGGGCGCCAGAGTGACCACTTTGATGCCGCTGGCGCGCAATTCGATGCGCAGCGATTCGCAATAAGTCATCACTGCCGCTTTCGAGCCGCTATAGGCGCCGGCGCCGGGCAGGCCGCGGATGCCGGCCACGCTGCCGATGCCGACCAGCCGGCACTGTTCGGGCGCCGGCTGGCTCTTCATGGCGGCGATGAATGGGGCGAAGGTGGCCACCGTCGCCGTGACATTGGTGGCCAGTATGCGTGAAAATACCGAGAGGTCGGCCGCCATTTCGGTCAGCGTGCCGTGCGAGACGCCGGCGGCGGCGATCACGATATCGACGCCGCCGGCATGCGCGAGGAAATCCTCGGCGCAGTTTTGCAGCGCGCCGCTGTCGGTCACGTCAAGTACATAGAGCCGGTGCGCCGCCGTTGTCGATGGCGCCGCCGGCAACTGCGCCAGCACTTCCTGCAAGGCGTCCTGACGCCGTCCGACCAGTCCCAGCAGCGCGCCTTGCGCGGCATAATGGCGCGCCAGAGCGGCGCCGATGCCGCTCGAGGCGCCGGTGATGAAAACCCGCTTCATTGCCGCGCGGCCGGTCGCCGTGCTGCCGATGGCCGCCGGGCACTGCGGCATCTGTATTGCGCGTCAGGGGCGTGCATGCCGCTTATTTTTTGACTTTTTTGACCGCTTTGGCCGGCGCCTTGTCCTTGAGCTCCTTGGCGACCAGCACATCCATTACCTGTAGCGCGGCTTGTTGCATGGCCACTTCCGTCATCGCTTGCGCCTGGTTCATGCCGGCGGCGGCGATCGAAGGCGAAGTCATGTATTTGCCGTTGATGGCGATCACAGGCACGCCGTCGATCTTGTAGGCTTGCTGCTGCTGGTCGGCGCGCTTGACTTTGGCCAGCACCGAAAACGAGTTGTAGACATCAAGGAATTTCTGGCGGTCGATGCCGTTCTTGACGATGAAGGCGAGAATGGTGGCATCGGTGTCGAGCTGGTTATGCTCGACGTGGATCGCATGGAAGATCTTCTTGTTCATGTCGTCGGCGCGGCCCATCGATTCGAGCGCGTAGTACAGCTTTTGTTGCGGCACAAAGGAATCGCGAAACGAGACATGGACCCGCTTAAAGACGATGTTGTCGCCCTGTTTTTTGACCCATTCGCTCAGTTGCGGATCGAACGCGGCGCAGTGCGGGCACGAATACCAGAAAAATTCGGTGACCTCGACTTTTTTGCCCGATTCGGTATTTTGCGGGGTTTCCAGGGTCTTGTAATCGATGCCGTTTTGCGGCGCGGTGGTGGAAGCCTGAGCGGTGACGGCGGCCATCAGAATGGCAAAAGCGGCCAGGATTCGGAAAAAAATTCGCATAAACAGTCCTCGTTGGGGTGGTTGACGACAATTGCTGGTGTTGGTTTAACGCTGGTTGCGCACGACGGCGACATCGACGCCGTTCTCCGACAGTTTGGCGCGCACGCGATTCATCGCTTCGGCCTGGTTGAACGGCCCGACACGGACCCGGTACAGGGTGCCGGTGTCGCTGCTTTTGTCGCTGATGGCAGCCTCAAAGCCGAGCAGCGCCAGCTTGGCGCGTGAATTTTCAGCATCGGCCTGTTCGCGGAAAGCACCGGCCTGCAGGTAATAGATGTATTTCTCGTCGTCGGCGCCTTTCGGCGTGTCGGCCTTTTTCGCCGCCGCGGCGGCAGCAGCTGCCTGGCGGTCGGCGGCCGCCTTGGCTTGCGCCGCCGCCTTGTCTGGTGCCGGGGCGGGCGCGGCGGGCGCCGCCGGTGCGGCAGCGGCCGCTGCCGGCGCTGGCGCCGCGCCGGCTACCGCGGCCCCGGCCGCGGGCGTCTCGGCCGGGGCGTTTTTGGCCGCCAGTTCCTTGGCCGCTTCCTTGCTCGCTTCCTTGTTGCCGTACAGCGGCTTGTTGGGGTCGCTGATCTGGCCGGCCGTCGGTTCGGCCGTCTTGTCGGTCTTGCCTTGCTTATTGGTAAACGGGGTCGAGCCTTTGGTAATGACCAGCGCCACGATGACGGCGATGACGAGGCCGACAATCAGGCCGATGATCAGGCCCATCAACATGTTGCCGCGTTGGCGTAGTGTGGAGGGCGGTGCAGCGAGCAGTTTTTTTTGCATGGTTCAATGCCTGGTTGGCCGTAAATCCCGATGCTCCCAGAATACGATCGGGAAAGCTGTCGGGCCTAATTTTTTACAAATTGCATTACATTTTATTGGGCGCCGAGACCCCGATCAAGCTCAGGCCGTTGCGCAGCACCTGGCGCGTGGCCAGCAGCAGCGCCAGGCGGGCTCTTTTGGTCGCCTCGTCATCGACCAGGACCCGCTCGGCATTGTAATAGCCGTGCAGCTGGCCGGCCAGGTCGCGCAGATAAAACGCGACCTGGTGCGGGCCCAGTTCGGCCAGCGCGCGTTCCAGCGCTTCCGGGTAGTCGGCCAGCTGGGCCAGCAGGCTCGCTTCGCGCGGTGCCGTCAGCGGCGCCAGGTCGGTCCCGTGCACACTGCTTTCGTCGCCGCCCCATTGCGCCAGCACCGAACAGATGCGGGCATGGGCGTATTGTACGTAATAGACGGGGTTTTCATCGGATTTGGCCAGCGCAACGTCGACGTCGAAGATGAATTCGGTATCGGCCTTGCGTGAAATGAGGAAAAAGCGCACCGCGTCGCGCCCGCGCACCAGATCGCCGTTGCCCGACCATTCGATCAGGTCGCGCACCGTCACGTAGGAGCCGGCGCGCTTGGAGATCTTGACCTCTTCGCCGTTTTTCATCACCGTGACCATCTTGTGCAAGATGTAGTCGGGATAGCCGGCCGGGATGCCGACGTCGGCCGCCTGCAGGCCGGCGCGCACGCGGGCAATGGTGCCGTGGTGGTCGCTGCCCTGGATATTGATGGCCTGGATGAAGCCGCGCTGCCACTTGACGATGTGATAGGCGACGTCCGGCACGAAATAGGTATAGGTGCCGTCGGACTTGCGCATGACGCGGTTCTTGTCGTCGCCGTAGTCGGTGGTGCGCAGCCACAGCGCGCCTTCTTCTTCGTAAGTCTTGCCGGCGGCGACCAGTTTGGCCACGGCCTGGTTGACCTTGTCGTCGGCATACAGCGACGACTCGAGGTAGTAATTGTCGAACTTGACGCCGAACGCCTGCAAGTCCATGTCCTGTTCGTGGCGCAGATAGGCGACGGCAAACTGGCGGATCGATTCGAGGTCGTCGACATTGCCGCTGGCGGTGACCGGCAGGCCGTCACTGGCGGCAACGGTCTTTTTGGCGAGGAAATCCTGGGCGATGTCGCAGATATAGTCGCCGTTGTAGGCCGATTCGGGCCAGCCGGCGTCGCCGGGATTGATGCCGCGCGCGCGCGCCTGCACCGAATTGGCCAGGGTTGCGATCTGCACTCCGGCGTCGTTATAGTAGAACTCGCGCGTTACCGCGTAACCCTGGATGTCGAGCAGCGCCGACAAGGCGTCGCCGAGCGCGCCCTGGCGGCCGTGCCCGACGTGCAGCGGGCCGGTCGGGTTGGCGGACACGAATTCGACGATGACTTTCTTGCCGGCGCCGGCCTCGCTTTTGCCGTAGGCGGCGCCCTGCGCCAGGATGGCGTGGACCACGGCCTGTTTGGCCGCTTCGGCCAGGCGCAGGTTGATGAAGCCGGGGCCGGCGATCTCGGCGCTGGTGACCAGGCCGGCGGCGCGCGGGTCGGCCAGCAGGCTGGCGACGATGGTTTGCGCCAGCTGGCGCGGATTGCCTTTGAGCGGCTTGGCCAGTTGCATGGCGATATTGCAGGCGACATCGCCATGCGCGGCATCGCGCGGGCGTTCCAGGACGACGGCGACTTGCAGCTCGGTGCCGGCCAGCAGCGGCGCTACGGCGGATTGGAAAAGGGCGGTGATGTCTTGTTTTTGTTGGGCGAGCATGGGAAGTCCGGCGGCTGAGCCGCTTAAAAAATGGTGTCGATCGGTGAAGTGGGGAGACGCACCCGGCAAGCCGGCGGCCTCAAATTGCGCTCATTATAGCGGATGGCCCGCAGCTTGGCCGCCCCGGCAGGCGCAAATCGCTGCCTTATTCGCAGTCTTGTTCGCCGTTTTGTGCCGTGCGCGGCGATGGCCGGTGGCATCCGAGGCGCCGGCCCGCGCGTCGAAATGCATCGGTCCGGCGCTTGCCGGGCACGCCATCGGAATCTTATCGGCTTTTTATTCGTACTTATCAGTACTTGTTGGCGCTAATTAGTACTGGTTAGTACCGCTTAATGCTTGCACGGGCCTGTTTGCCTGTCTGCGGGTGCCTGCTTCATATTTAGTTACCTTATCGAAGATAGTTTCTTCAGCAAACTGTCCTCGCGCCGGGGCAATACCGCTACAATCGGGTCTTTCGGGGCGTTGCGGTGTCAATTTGCGCGTTCCGCGCTATTGAAGTGTCAATAAGATAATATGCAAAAACGTCCCGTACTTTCGATCAAACCGGCCGCCGCGCGCAGCGCGGCGGCCGCCGGCAAGGTCAAGCCTGCCGCGCATCCGGCCGTCAAGCCGGTCTTGCAGCCCTTTTACAAACCCGATCTGAAGCCTGATTCGCTCGCCTACTGCCTGCTGGCTGCCGCCAATGCGGTGTCCCAGGTCAAAGCCGGCGCCGCCTTGCCGCAAGCTCTTTCCAAGGTCCAGATCGCCGTGGCGCCGCAGGCGCGCGGCGCGATCCAGGATTTGTCTTATCGCGCCATGCGCCAGCTCGGCCGCACACAGGTGCTGATCGGCCTGATGACCTCGAAAGCGCCCGAGCCGGCCATGCTGCATGCGCTGCTGTGCTGCGCGCTGGCCCTGATTGCCAATGTCGAGGAGGGCGAGGCGGCCATGCCTTACGACGATTTCACGGTGGTCGACCAGGCGGTGTCGGCGGCTGCCGCCCATCCCGACCTGGCGCACGCCAAAGGCATGGTCAATGCGGTATTGCGGCGGTTTTTACGCGAACGCGAAGCATTGCTGGAAACGGCCATGCTGCAGGCGGAAGCGAAATGGAATTACCCGCAGTGGTGGATCGGGGCGATGCAGGCCGCTTATCCGCAGCAGTGGCAGCACATTCTCGCGGTCGGCAATGCGGCGCCGCCGCTGACGCTGCGCGTCAATTGCCGCCGCAGCAGCGTCGCCGATTATCTGGCGCGGCTGGCGGCGGCCGGCATGGCCGCCACGGAGATCGGCCCGTATGCGGTGCGGCTGGCGCAGCCGGTGGCGGTCAATCTGATTCCCGGTTTCGATGACGGCGTGGTCTCGGTACAGGATGCCGGCGCCCAGCTGGCCGCGCCCTTGCTCGATGTGCGGGACGGGATGCGGGTGCTCGATGCCTGCGCCGCGCCCGGCGGCAAGAGCGGCCATTTGCTCGAGCTGGCCGATATCGCGCTGACGGCGATCGATTCGGACCGCAAACGCCTGCCGCGCATCGCCGAAAATCTGGAGCGCCTGCAACTGAAGGCGACCCTGAAGGCCTTCGATGCGCAGAGCAAGGTGTGGTGGGACGGTCAGCTTTTCGACCGCATTCTGGCCGATGTGCCGTGCACGGCCTCGGGCATCGTGCGTCGCCATCCCGACATCCGCTGGCTGCGGCGCAAGGGCGATGCCTTGCAACTGGCGGCCGTGTCGGCGAAAATACTCGACAATCTTTGGCAAATGCTGGCCCCTGGTGGTAAATTGCTATTTGTAACGTGTTCGTTATGGCCACAGGAGTCGGAGGCGCAGGCGGCAGCTTTTGCCGTGCGCAGCGGAGCGCAGCGTCTGGCGGCGCCCGGACAGTTGATGCCGGAATCGGACGCGCAGCACGATCACGATGGTTTATTTTATGCGCTTTTCCAAAAGAATGCGGATTGAGTCGGCATACGAAAAATTACGCATCGAGGAATTTTATGGTTAATTTTATGCCGGGCCGGTTGTGACGACATTTTCACAGGCGATTTTACATTTCATCTTCAAACCGGTGTCATCGGCCTGGCGCGCGGCGTCGCTGCGGCTGTTGCTCTCGGTTTCCTTGTTGCTGTCGATGGCGCCGCCGGTGCTGGCGGCGACCGATACCATCGACATCACGCAAGCCCATCTGGAAATGTCCGATGATGGTTACCGGCTTTCGGCCAGCTATTCTTTCGACCTTAACCGCGAACTTGAAGTGGCGATTCACGCCGGGGTGCCGCTGTATTTCACGACCCGGGTCGAGGTGACGCGCGCGCGCTGGTACTGGCTGGCTGAAAAAACCGTCGAGACCTCGCGCACCACGGCTATTTCCTACAACCCGCTGACCAGTCAGTACCGGGTCTCGATCATCGACCGCTCGCTCGGCGGCGGCAGAGTCAACCTCAATTTCAAATCGCTTGAAGAAGCGCTGTTTTCGATCCGGCGGCCGAGCCGCTGGGTAGTTGCGCCGCGCGGCGCGCTGAAAAGCGGCGATACCTATAACGTCAGCTTGCAGATGGGCCTGGACCTCGAATATTTGCCGACGCCAATCCAGGTCAATTCACTCAACAACAGCGGCTGGCGGCTATCGTCGAGGAACAAGAACTTCCTTTACAGGGCAGAATAAATGGCTCGCGCATTGCGTTATCTGCTCCTCGTCGGCGGCGCCATGGTCAGCATTTTGCTGTTCTTGCTGGCCTCGGCGGCCGGCAGTTCGGACCTGTTCGAGCGTTATTACACCTGGCTGTGGGCGAGCAATGCCGCGGTCACGGTCGCCTTGCTGTTCGTGGTCTGCCTGCTGCTCATTCGCCTGTATCAGCGCTACAAAAAACGCCTCTTCGGCTCGCGCCTGACGGCGCGCCTGGTGCTGCTGTTTGCGGTGATGGGCATCATGCCGGTTGCCATTATCTATGGCGTCGCGTTCCAGTTCGTTTCCAAGTCAATCGAATCGTGGTTCGATGTGCGCATCGAGACCGCGCTCGACTCCGGTTTGAACCTGAGCCGGGCCGCGCTCGAGACCTCCAAAATCGACTTGACGGCCAAGGCCCACAGCCTGGCCTCGACCCTGGTCGCGCTGCCCGAAGCGGGACTGGCCGCGCGCCTGACGCAGGCGCAAACCGAAAATGGCTGGCAGGACGCGCTGCTGGTCGACGGCAATGGCCGCTTGCTGGCGAGTACCGGCAAGCGCGCGCCCACGTCCACCTCCGATCTGCCGACTGCCGAGATGCTGCGCGAAGCGCGCCTCGGGCACGGGTTTGCCGCCATCGAAGGCGGCAGCGAGCCGCTCGACAGCGCCGTGCCGAAGTCGGGCAAGCTGATGCAGCCGGCGGTCCTGCCACCGGCGCAAGAACAGGCCGTGCCCTTGCGCCTGCGGGTGGTGGTGGCGCTGCCCGAACCGCCCGCGGCCAATTCCTTGCGCTATCTGCAGTTGCTGCAGCCGGTGGCGGCCAGCCTGGCTGCCAATGCCGAAATCGTGCGCGCCGCCTCGAGCGAATACCAGACCCGTTCGCTGGCGCGCTCCGGCCTGCGCAAGATGTATATCGGCGCCCTGACTTTGACGCTGCTGCTGGCCGTCTTCGGTGCGATCGCCGGCGCCTTTTTAATTGCCGACAATCTGGCCAAGCCTTTGCTGGTGCTGGCCGAGGGCACGCAGGCGGTGGCCGAGGGCGATCTGTCGCCGCGCCCCATCGTCAGCACCAACGATGAACTGGGTACCTTGACCCAGTCCTTTAACAGCATGACGCGGCAATTGTTCGATGCCCGCACGGCCGTCGAAAAAAATCGCGCCGAACTGCAAAATGCGAAAGCGCATCTGGAATCGGTGCTGGCCAATATGTCGGCCGGGGTGATGGTGCTCGATCAAGACTTCCGCCTGGTCAGCTGCAACGATTCGGTCGAGCGCATCTTGCAGCATGCGCTGACCGGGCATATCGGCCAGGAACTGGCCGCCATCGCCGACCTGGCGCCGTTTGCCGAGGCCATCAATACCGCGTTTTCGGAGCAGAGCGCGCAAACGGCTGCGAATGGCGGCAGTGCCGGCAAGTTGCACTGGCAACAGCAAATCGAGATTCCGCGCCGTAACGGCGAGGCCGGCGCCGATCACGACATCACCTTGCTTACGCGCGGTTCGCGCCTGCCGGTGCGCGGCACGACCGGCTATATCGTCGTGTTCGACGATATTTCCGATGTCATTTCGGCCCAGCGTTCGATCGCCTGGGGCGAGGTGGCACGGCGCCTGGCGCACGAAATCAAAAATCCGCTGACGCCGATCCAGCTGTCTGCCGAGCGTTTGCAGATGAAGCTCGAAGGCAAGCTGGCGCCGCACGATATGGAAATGCTCAACCGCGGCACGGCCACCATCGTCAATCAGGTGGCGGCCATGAAGCGCATGGTCGATGATTTCCGCAACTATGCGAAGACGCCGCCGGCGGTGCTGTTGCCGCTCGATCTGAATACCTTGATCGGCGAGATCTTGCATCTGTATATTGCCGGCGACGACAGCGATGTCGTGTTTGCGCATTTGGCCGCCGGCCTGCCGGCCGTGATGGGCGATGCGACCCAATTGCGGCAAGTGGTGCACAATTTGCTGCAAAATGCGCTCGACGCGATGAGCGACCGCGGCCCCGATGCGCCGCCGGCGCATGTCGACGTGGTCACCGAAGCGGTGCACTATCAAAGCGCACATGGCGGCGAGCGCATCGCGGTGCGCTTGTCGATCGCCGATAACGGCGCCGGCTTTGCGCCGAAAATTCTGACGCGGGCCTTCGAACCGTATGTGACATCGAAGCCGCGCGGCACCGGTTTGGGGCTGGCAATGGTCAAAAAAATCGTCGAAGAACATGGCGGCCGGATTGATATTGCCAATCGTATAGATCAAAGGGGCGCCAAAGTGTCGATTTTGCTGTTAAAGTTAGCATCATCTTGAGGAAAGAAATCGTGTCGGGTGTCATTAGCCAGGCATCCGACGCGGCAATCATCACGGTGAACTCCGATTACGCTCTTAAAATAACAGCGGAGTCACGCGAACATGAGGAAGGTAGATACAGATGGCAAACATCCTGGTAGTTGATGATGAAATGGGAATACGGGAGTTGCTCTCGGAAATATTGAGCGACGAAGGACATGCCGTGCAGACGGCCGAAAATGCGCAGCATGCCCGGCAGTTGCGCAGTGCCGGCGCGCCCGATCTGGTGTTGCTCGATATTTGGATGCCCGATACCGATGGCGTGACCTTGCTCAAGGAATGGCAGCGCGATGGTTTGCTGACGATGCCAGTCATCATGATGTCCGGTCATGCAACGATCGATACGGCGGTCGAGGCGACCCGCATCGGCGCCATGAACTTCCTGGAAAAGCCGATTTCGCTGCAAAAGCTGTTGAAGGCCGTGCAGCAAGGCCTGGTGCGCAGCCAGGAGCAGGCGCGGCCGATGCTGGTTGCGGCGCGCCCGGTCAATGCGCAGCCGGTCGAGGTCGGTGTGGCGCTGGCGCCGCCGCTGCCGTCGATGCTGGCGACGGCGGCCCGCGCCAATCTCGGCGCGGCATCCGATATCCAGACGCTCAATCTGTCGTTCGACTTGCCGCTGCGCGAGGCGCGCGATGCGTTCGAACGCATGTATTTCGAACACCATCTGTCGCGCGAAGGCGGCAGCATGACGCGCGTGGCCGAAAAGACGGGGCTTGAGCGCACCCATCTGTACCGCAAGCTCAAGCAGCTCGGCGTCGAACCTGGAAAGCTGTCGAAAAAGGGCGGATGACCCGCACCACGCTGGTC
>JAIZVZ010000099.1 GCA_021768485.1 Oxalobacteraceae bacterium
GCAGAGCCGCGGCTCTGCTTTTTCTTTTGGCGCGCATTCATTCGCGGCCCGCACGGCGGCTTAGCCGCGCTCGAACACCGCCATCGATTCCACATGCGAAGTATGGGGGAACATATTGACCACCCCAGCCTGTTGCAAGACATAGCCGGCCTCATGCACCAGTATCGCGGCGTCGCGCGCCAGCGTCGACGGGCTGCACGAGACATACACGATACGCTTCGGTAAAAATGCCGGCTCGCTCGCATGCAGCGCGGCCAGCGCCTGGCAAACCGCCATCGCGCCATCGCGCGGCGGATCGATCAGCATGCGGTCGAATTTGCCGAGCGCCAGCAAATCATCGGCGGTGACTTCGAACAGATTGCGCGTCGAAAATGTGGTCTTGCCCTCGAGGCCGTTGGCGCGGGCATTCTCCAGCGCGCGCTCGGTCAGGCTGCTGCTGCCTTCAATTCCCATCACCGCGCGCGCCTTGGTCGCCAGCGGCAGCGTGAAATTGCCAAGTCCGCAAAACAGGTCGGCGATCCGCTCATCGGGCTGCGGATCGAGCAGGCGCAATGCCTTTACCACCAGCAAGCGGTTGATGTGGTAATTGACCTGCGTGAAATCGACCGGCTTGAACGGCATGCGCACCGCAAATTCGGGCAACAGATAATACAGCTCGCGCTCGAGCGGATAAAACGGCGCGGCCGTATCGGGCCCCTTGGTCTGCAGCCACCACTGGATCCGATAGCGGTCGGCAAACGCCTTCATCTTCTCTTCGTCGTCGGCCGTCAGGGGCGCCATGATGCGCGCCACCAGCACGGTCAGCTGGTCGCCGATCGCCAGTTCGATTTGCGGCAATTGATCGAGAATCGACAGCGAGCCGATCAGCGCGCGCAGCGGCAAAAGCATGTCCGAGACGTGCGGCGGCAAGATTTCGCAGCGCTTGATATCGGCCACGAAAGTTGATTTTTTTTCATGAAAGCCGACCAGCACCTCGCCTTTTTTCTTGACGTGACGCACCGACAGCCGGGCCCGGAAGCGGTAGCCCCAGCTCGGGCCGTAGGTCGGGCGCATCACCGTGCCCGGCTTGACCTTGCCGATGTGCTTCAAATTGTCTTCCAGCACACGCTGCTTCATCGCCACCTGAGCCGACGCTTCCAGGTGCTGCATCGAGCAGCCGCCGCACATGCCGAAATGCGGGCATTTCGGCGTTACCCGCAAGGCCGACTCGCGCTGCAAGCCCGTCATCGAGGCCATTTCCCAATTTTTTTTCTTTTTGAACGTGAGGTAGCTGACGCGTTCGCCCGGCAAAGCACCTTCGACGAAAATGACTTTGCCGGCGCTGCCGTCTTCATTGGCCACATGGCCGACGCCGCGGCCGTCCATGTCGAGCGAGGCGATATCGATAAAATTGTCTGGCATGGCAATCGCAATAGAATGAAAGAAATGCCGGCAAGCCGGCTGCGGACAGAATTATAAGGGGAAACACACGCTAAACGTGGAGAAAACGCCGGAAAAAGACCGCGAAACCGTTATGCCGACAGCGGGCAAATCGTGAGGAAAGCGGGAAAAAGCTGGCCGCAAAATGGCGCCGACCGCGGAAAAATGATGCGGCCGCGCCAGCGCACCTCAGGGCCGGCAGCTACAGAAATGAATCGCGCACCACGCCGTGCGCCGCCATCGAGCGCTTGAGCTTGATGAGTGCTTCCTGCTGGATCTGGCGCACGCGCTCGCGCGTGATGCCCATCTCCTCGGCCAGCGTCTCGAGCGTGGCCGGATCGTCGTTATCGAGCCCGAAGCGGCGCGAAATGACGAGTCGCTGCTTGTCGGGCAAGGTAGCCAGCCAGTCGCGCACCAGGGCCGTCATTTCATGTTGCTCGGCACTGGCGTCGGGGCCCGTGTCGGCATCGCCGGGCAGCAGGTCGAGCATGCTCGATTGCGGATCGCCATCGAGCGGGGCGTCGAGCGAGGTCGCGTGCTCGGACAGCGCCAGAATGTCTTGCACCTCTTCGGGCGGACGGCAGATCAGATGCGCGATGTCTTCGATGCTGGCATCCTTGCCGTCGTAATGCTGGGATTCGAGATGGTATTTGGCGCGCAGCACCTGATTGAGCTCGCGCACCATATGCACGGGCAGGCGCACCGTGCGGGCCTGGTTCATGATGGCCCGCTCGATGCTCTGACGGATCCACCAGGTGGCATAGGTCGAAAAACGGAAGCCGCGTTCGGGCTCGAACTTGTCGATCGCGCGCATCAGGCCGAGATTGCCTTCTTCTATCATGTCGAGCAAGACCACGCCGCGATTGATATAGTGCTTGGCGATCGAGACCACGAGCCGCAGATTGTGTTCGATCATTTTCTGGCGGGCCGGGAAATCGCCCTGCTTGGCCAGGGTCGCAAAGCGTACTTCCTGCTCGACCGTCAGCAGCGCCCGGGTGCCTATCTGATTGAGGTAATGCTGCGTGGCGTCGGTCGACAGCTCGGCCGCCAGCACGCTTTTCAATTCGTCGACGGTGCCCAGCACGATGCCGCCGACGGCCGCCGTTTCGACCGCATCCCCGGCCGCCACCGCGCCCATGTCGTCGGCCTCGGCCAGCTCGTCGAGCTCGTCGCCCTCGGCCTCGCGCTCAAGCTCGCGCGCCGCATGCGCGTCGAGCGGCAGCACGTCGGGCGGGTCCGTTGCCGCCATCTCATTATCAAACTGAACGCGCCGCTTTTTAGTCATATGCAATCAGCTTTACACTGGCGAAAAACTAACGGACGGGCAACAGTTTCGAAGGATCGACCGGTTTGCCCTGCTGGCGGATTTCAAAGTGCAGCTTGACCGCATCCGCATCGGAACTTCCCATCTCGGCGATGACCTGGCCTTTTTGCACGATCTGCTCTTCCTTGACCAGAATGACGGCATTGTGCGCATAGGCCGACGAGACATTGTTATTGTGCCTGATTATGACCAGATTACCATAACCACGGATCGCATTACCGGCATACATGATCTTACCAGCACCGGCAGCAACAACGTGCTGGCCGAGTTTACCGCCAATATCGATGCCCTTGTTCTTGCCCTCGTCAAATCCGGCCAGCACCTTGCCGTCGGCCGGCCACATCCAGCTGACCGCATCCTCGGCGCTCGCCTCGCTTGCGCGCGCCGGCGCGGCCTTGGCCGCTGCCACGGCCGCCGGCGCCGCTGCGCTGCCGTCGGCTTTTTGCATTTCCGCCAGCGCCGCCTCCGAATATGGCTTCTTGTCGGCCCGCGGCCCGCTCTTGTTGACGGCGGCGCTCGCGGCCGCCGGCGCTACCACTGCTGGCGCCGGCTTGTGGATTTCCGTGGCCACAGGCGGCGCGACGCTGCTGGTGACCACCCCGCCTTCGGGCGGCGCGATGCGGATTACCTGGTCGACCTTGATCTCATTGGGATTGCTTATATTATTCCAGGCTACGATGTCGCGGTAAGGCTGACCATGGTCGAGCGCAATACGCATCAAGGTATCGCCTTTCTTGACCGTATAAAAACCCGGCGCATCGCTCGGCCGGACCGCCACCGGCGCCGGCGCCGCCACTTCCACCGCCGGCCGCGCCCGATCGACAACAGGGGCACGGGTACTGGTCGAACTACAGCCTGTCATGACACCAATCAGTACTGCCAAACTTGTAAAGCGAAATATGTTCATTCTCATAGCGTAATTAAATTATTAGAATCGCGAACTAAGCAAAATCAAACAATGCCTGGACGCAAAGGAACAAAATGGCAATTTTCCAGCGTTGTGCTGGTCCATTCTGCCTTGCCGCTGCGTTCGAACAATTGCAACACTTGATGCCTGCCGCCGACCGGCGCCACCAGCCGGCCGCCGATGGCGAGCTGATCGAGCAGGGCTTGCGGCACTTCCATGCCGGCGCAGGCGAGGATGATGCCGTCGAATGGCGCCGCCTGGGCTAAGCCAAGCATACCATCACCGTAATGCAAACGCAGATTCGGAATGCGCATCGGGCGCAGATTCGACTTGGCCAGTTCATGCAAGGGCTTGATGCGCTCGATCGAATAGACTTCCTGCGCCACGCAGGACAGCACGGCCGCCTGATAACCGCAGCCGGTGCCGATTTCGAGCACGCGCCGCAAGTCCGTGCCGTTGCGCATGACCTCGATCATGCGGGCCACGATATACGGCTGCGAAATGGTCTGGTGGTGGCCGATCGGCAAAGAGGCATCGATATAGGCCTGGCCCGACAATGCCGGCTCCATGAACAAATGGCGCTGAACCGCTTCCATCGCCGCCAGCACCACCTTGTCTTGCACACCCTGCGCCGCCACCCGGTTCACCATGGCGCGCCGCACCGCTTGCGAGACTTGCGGATGACGGCCGCCATCGGCCGCCGCCGGCATGGGCCCGGGCATGGCAGGCCGCGCCGGCGCCGCCGCAGGCGGCGTGCCATATGCACTGCGGGCGGCCAGATTATTATGGGCCTTCGACGGCGATGCGCTCAAAGGCGCGCTGCGCGCGGCGCCATTGACGGCGGCGTTACGGGTCGCCGTCTGCGGCGTGGCCACCGCCGGACGCGTAGCGGCGGGCGGCGCCGAACCGGCCTGGCGGCGCGACTTGTCGTCCAGCGAGGCCAGCGACAAGGGGAAATTTTTCGGCTTGCCGGTCATGCCAGCGCGCTTTCCAGCATGGCCAGCTGCTGGCGATGCGTCAAATCGACCTGCAGCGGCGTGATCGAGACATGGCCGTTGGCCGTGGCATCGAAATCGGTGCCAAGACCGGCATCCTTGGCGCCGCCGGCCGGCCCGATCCAGAAAATCTCGCGTCCGCGCGGATCCTCGGTCTTGACCACCGGTTCGGACTGATGACGCTTGCCGAGCCGGGTCGCCTTGAGCGGCTTGAGGTCTTCGTAGGCCAGGTTGGGAATGTTGACATTTAATAAATACGGCTTTTGCAGCGTATCGAAACGGCGCAAGACGATCTCGCGCGCCACGCGGGCGGCCGCATCGAGATTGGTCCAGCCGTAGCCGACCTGCGAAAACGCAATCGAAGGGACGCCGAACAGATAACCTTCGGTCGCCGCCGCCACCGTTCCCGAATAAAGCGTGTCGTCGCCCATGTTCTGCCCCTGGTTAATGCCTGACACCACCAGATCGGGCGTGTAATCGAGCAAACCGGTCAGCGCGATATGCACGCAATCGGTCGGCGTGCCGTTGACCGCAAAAAAACCGTTGGCCGCCCGGTACACCGACAGCGGCCGGTCCAGCGTCAGCGAATTGGACGAGCCCGAACGATTGCTGTCAGGCGCGATGACGACCACCTCGGCGATCGAAGCGAGGACCTCGGCCAGCGCGACAATGCCGGGCGCCAGATAACCATCATCATTACTGATTAGAATTTTCATGGGCCAATTTTACCTGAAGCAAGGGGCGCCACTACGCCAGCGCGGCGCTTTTTGCGACAAAAGCGTGAAATTGCGCCTTTATCTGGTCATTATAGAAATGAAATAGCCGGGCGACACCGGTTATTCCTTGCCTCGAAAATATCGCCGGCGACCGGGCGTCCGACAGACCGGCCCCCGATATTAGCGTGCCGGCCCCGGCCTGTTGATGTTTTTTTTAAAAATTCATCAGAACTCGCGCCCATGCATCAGCGCATCGAAAAATCAAATATTTTCGAAAAAAAATAGCATACCGCAGCGCAGCCATTATCCATAGGCATCCGCAATGCGCTGGATTTTTACAAGGAAATTTCCAAGTCAGAAGATTGAGCGAGAACAAAGGCCGACTTTGGCCATCGGCAATGATGGCATCTCCGAACACACCCTTTCAGGAGAAAAAATGAGTACCTCTAAGTCTGTAGTCATCAAAATCGATCACGATGACATGAAGGTGCTGGTGAATGGCGGCTATAACCTGTGTTTCGCAAAAAAAGTCGGAGACAGCGATTTTAATGTGGTGTGGCAATCGTACGACCACACGCAATATATGAGCAGCAATACCTTTTCATGGACCCCGGTGTACCAGGTCTACGGCTCCAATATGTTCGCCTCGAGCGTCACTGTCAGCGAATCGTGCGGCCCGCAAACCATCGGCCTCGGCCAGACCACGACATTGGACCAGTACACGGCGTTCAGTTCGCCGATAACAGGCGGTTCGAGCAAGGAGCTGACTGTTATCAATCAATTCGGTCCGATCCACCTGGGCGTGTCGCAAATGTGCATTGACATCACCGGCCAGCAGCAGACCACTCCGATCTACCTGAGCGAAGAGCAGTTTACGACCGGCTCTGTGGCCATGGAACCGGTCGAACAGGTGATGGTCTGGTTCGAGTCGAAAATTGCCACCGGCACCATGTTTGTCGATGCGCGCTCGAATCCGCAAATCATCGACATGACGGAACTAAATAGCGTGACCTATCTGTACCAGAAAGGCAACTGGGTGATTCCCGGCGCGCTGACCTCGGCGACATTGCCGGCCTCACCGCTGGTCATCGCACTGGTGACAACCGGCGTCGTGGCCGCGCTCGACCTCTCGAGCAAGATCAGCAGCAAGCTGACCGGCGTATATTCCAACCTGAGCGTCGAAGTGAGCAATTCGAGCGGCACCAACTACAAGGTGACCTACAAGACCAAGCCGGGAATATCGAGCGCCGAACTCGAATGTGCGCGCACACTATTGGGCAGCAATAGCACCATCGATACCTTGCTGATCTTCGTCATGCAAGCACTGTCGGCACTCGGCCAGGGCTTTGTCTCGCTGAGCGCCAATGGCCCGGGCCGGGGCCAAGCCGCCATCAGCTCGATCCACGGCATCACGCCGCTGGTGACGGCCGAGCAAAAACGCCTCGCCAACGCCTGATTTTTTCCTTACGAGTGCAAGAGTGCGCCTGCCGGCGCACTCTTTTTTTCATGTCTTGCCGACGCTGCCGGCCTGTCCCAGAAATGCCTCGACCTCGGCCTGCTCGCGCGTGCGCTTGAACGGCGGCAGGCTTTGCCAGATGCGCTTGCCGTACGGTTTTGAGATCAGGCGCGGATCGCAAATCATCAACACGCCGCGGTCGCTTTCGTCGCGGATCAGGCGCCCTGCGCCCTGCTTCAGATTGATGATCGCCTCCGGCAGCTGATGGTGCATGAAACCGTTCAGGCCGCGCTTTTCCATCACGCCGATGCGGGCCGCCAGCACCGGATCGTCGGGCGGCGCAAACGGCAGCTTGTCGATCACCACCAGGGACAATGCCTTGCCGCGCACATCGACGCCCTCCCAAAAGCTCTGGCTGCCGATCAGCACCGCATTGCCGGCCGCCCGAAACTGGTCGAGCAATTCGGTGCGGCCGCGTTCGCCCTGCACCAGCAGCGGAAATTTCAGGTCGCGTTTGGCCAGTTCGTCGCGCATGCGCTCGGCCGCGCGCGCCACGGCGCGATTGGTGGTGCACAGCAAAAACGCTCCGCCGCCGGCAGCGATAATCAGCGGCAGCGCCGCCTCGACCACCGCATCGGTATAGTCGAAGCTGTTCGGTTGCGGCATATTCGGCGGCACATACAGCAAGCCCTGCTGGCCGTAATCGAAAGGACTGGGCCAGGACTGGGCATTTTCTTCGGCCAGCCCCATCTGCGTCAGAAAATGATCGAAATCGTTTTTTACCGCCAGCGTCGCCGAGGTGAAAATCCAGCTGCGCGGCACGCCTTCGCGCTGCTTGTTGAAAATCGGCGCAATCGACAGCGGCGTCTGGTGCAGTTGCAGCGACGACGAAAAGGCTTCGACCCAAAGCACGCTCTCGCTGGCTTCGTCGCGGCTCGCTCCGGCCGCGCTCCAGGCCGCGAACTGGCGCCCCAGTTCGATCGCGCGCGTGCGGCACAGCTCGATCGATTCGGCGCGCTCGGCTTCGCGCTCGAGCGTCACCAGCATGGCCGCCAGTTCATCCTTGAGTTTTTCCAGCGCCGGAAAAAAATCGCTCGACGGCGCAATCTGATTGAGCGCCAGGCGCACACTGTCTTGCGGAAAAGCCAGGCGCAAGTCGCGCGCCGCGCGCTCGACCGGGCTGACCGTCTTGGCCCAGTCGGCACCGCCCTTGGCATGCGCCAGCCCTTCGGCCAGGACGTCGCGGCACAATTCCATCACCAGCGAGGTCGAGACCGTCTCGCCAAAGAACAGCGTGGCGGTGTCGGGCAGCTGATGGGCCTCATCGAAAATGATGGTATTGGCCGAAGGCAGCAGTTCGGCCACGCCGGTGTCTTTCAGCGCCACATCGGCGAAAAACAGGTGGTGATTGACGACCACCACATCGGCCTGCTGCGCTTCCTTTCTGGCCTTCATGACGAAACAATCCTGGTAATACTGGCATTCGGCGCCCATGCACGTATCGCGGGTCGAGGTCACCAGATTCCAGATCAGCGCGTTTTCTGGCACTTTCGACAGTTCCGCCTTGTCGCCCGAGCGCGTGGTCTTCATGAAACGCGAAATGTCGCGCAAATAACTGACGTCGTCGCGCGAAGTCAGGCGGCCATTTTGCAGGGTGCGTTCGAGGTGAAAATGGCAGACATAATTGGCGCGCCCCTTCAACAAGGCGATCGACACCGGGGCATTCAGGGCCGCGCGCACGGTCGGGATGTCGCGCAAAAACAATTGATCCTGCAAATTCTTGGTGCCGGTCGAGACGATCACCTTGCCGCCCCACAGCAAAGCCGGCACCAGATAGGCGAAGGTCTTGCCGGTGCCGGTGCCGGCCTCGGCGATCAGCGTGCGCTGGCCCTCGATGGCGCCGGCGATGGCCTTCGCCATTTCGGTTTGCGCATGGCGCGGCCGGTAAGCGTCGACCGCCGTTCCCAAGGGGCCGCCGGGGCCGAACAGGCGTTCGATTTCGGCCTCGCGCGGACTCGGCGGCGCGGTGGGCGCCGCGACGGCGCCGGAAAGTTCGTCAGTCAAAATAACAGTATTTCTTTATCGGTAACAATGGAAACGGGCGCCGCGCTTGCCGCAGATCCGGCACGCATTTGGCACGCATCTGGCACAATAGCGCGGCAAAAATCAATGAAATACCGTCAACATCACGCAAATCCAGCCAATACAGCCGAAACTCACGCGCCGCCGTTCAGGCCGGCACATCCGGTATCAATTGCATTTTCAAGAGCGTGATATGGTCCTTGAGCTGCAATTTGCGCTTTTTCAGGCGCCGCAACTGCAACTGATCGAATCGCCCTTCGGCAATCACGGTCGCGATTACGGCATCGAGGTCGCGATGTTCGATATCGAGTTCGACCAGACGATTCTGGATGGCTTGCATATCTGTCATGTTGGCATTCTACCCTGTGCATTTCATTTCAAGATGCGCATTTCAAGAAGCATTTCAAGAAGCGCTCGCGCATGCAAACAATCACAAACAATATGGCGACATACGATCTCAAGTGCGGCCGTCCGGCCAGCGCCGCCCCGGGCCGCCCTTGGCAGAGCATCAACAACCGGCGACAGCGGCCGCGGGCAACGGTTTATTCTTTCATTGCCTTTTGCAAAGCCTGTTCCTGCTGCTTGCGCTGCGCATCCTTTTGCGCCGCCTCTTGCGCTTCGCGCGCCATTTTTTCACTCTTGCGTCTGGCCAGATCTTGCTGATGGGTCAGAGTGTCACGCTGCTTCTTCTTGAAGGCGGCGATGTGGGCCGGTGCTTCTTCTTGCTTGATCGCATCCTGCCGCGTCAATTGTTCCAGTTTGGCGGCATGGGCGGCCTGACGCCGCGCAAATTCGGCTTCGGAACGGGCCACGACTTGCGGATCGGGCGTCGGCGGCGGCGGCGCTGCCTTGCGCGCCGCCTGTTTATTGCGATAGTCTTTTTCAGACTGGGCCCGTTGCGGCGCGCGCAGCGCTTCCTCGCGCACCCGCTGGGCGATCGCGGCATCGCGATCTGTGGCCGAGATCGCGCGTTGCGTATGGCCGGCTTCGATTTCGACCGGGCGCAGCAGCGCCAGCGCCTGACGCCGGTTTTCGCCTACCTGCTCGAGGCAGTGATTGACAAAAAATATCTGGTAACAGGCCCGCTGATCGCTGACGAAGCGGCCCTCGATCAATAGCCGCTCGACCTTGGCATCGGCCAGCGCGGCAGTGGCCCGCGCCACCGTTGTAATCGAGCCGGACGGATAACGCGCCGCGACTTCGCCGATCTTTACCGGCGGACTCGATTTGGTCGGAACGTCGGCGCCAGCAGCGCCTGCGCCGCCAGCGAAGACGAGCAAGGCAAGGGCCGCCACAGGTTTGCAAATTTGCATGCGATTCAAGAGAAAGTCCATTTCAAATCAATATTCGGTCATTGCGGGCCCGGCACCGGCCGCTGCCCGCGTGGAAGACGCCTTTACACCAGTTGGTGCATGCCTGCGCGCTGCTCGGCATCCATATATTCGCGCGATTGCATCTCTATGATACGCGATACCGTGCGATGAAATTCATTTGCCAGCGATCCGGCCGTATAGAGTTCTTCCGGCGCCACTGCAGCCGACATCAGCAATTTGACCTTGTTATCGTAAAAAACATCGATCAGCCAGGTGAAACGACGGGCCTCCGACGACATGGCCGCCGACATCGCCGGTATGCCCGACAGAATGACGGTCTGAAAACGGCTGGCAATTTCGAGATAATCGTTTTGCGAACGCGGTCCGCCGCACAGCGTGGCGAAATCGAACCAGATGAGGTCGCCGGCGCGCCGCTTGCAGACGATTTCGCGCGATTCGATCGTCAGTTGCGGGGCGTCGTCGGGCGCCTGGGCCAGCAGGGCAAAGGCATCGGCCAGCGCCTGCTCGCTGCGCGCATCGAGCGGGTAATGATAGGCCTGCACCTGCTCCATGTCGCGGGTCCGGTAATCGATGCCGGCGTCGACATTGAGCACATCGAGCTTTTCATACAGCAGGCGGATGGTCGGCAGCATGCGGTCGCGGTGCAGCCCTTCCGGATACAGGTCTTCGGGGCGATAGTTGGAGGTGATGACGAACGAGACGCCATTGTCGAACAAGGCCTTGAACAGGTTGTACAAAATCATGGCGTCGGCAATGTCGGAGACATGAAATTCGTCAAAACAGATCAGCCGGTATTTTTTGGCGATGCGCAGCGCCACCGCATCGAGCGGATCGGCGACGCCCTTGAGCTCGTCGAGCTGGCGGTGAACGGCGCGCATGAATTCGTGGAAATGGATGCGCGTCTTGCGCACCACCGGCAGCACCGAATAAAAGCTGTCCATCAAAAACGACTTGCCGCGACCGACGCCGCCCCACAGATAGACGCCGCGCGGGACGGCGGGGCGATTGATCAGACGCTTGAAGGTCGAGGAGCGCTGGGCCCGGAACGCGACCCATTCGGTATATGCCTGTTGCAGACGCTCGACCGCGCGCGCTTGCGCGGCATCGGATTTGAAATTGCGTTCCAATAAGGCTTGCTGGTAAAACTGCTGTACATCCATGCAATCAATTCACTTTATTTAATTTTTTTAGCTCGCCAGCACAGCCTCGGCCGCCCTGCCCGATCAACGATGAGGCGCCGCTCAGCGGGCCAGCGGCGTCATCTCCACCACGATGCGCGCAGGATACTCGCCGACCGCGCCGTCCTTACCGGGCAAGACCTGCGTCATGCCGAGACCGAGATCGACGCCGCCGCGGTTCCAGCCGCCGCTCGAGGCGCCGATGCCGAAACTGACGCTGGAACCGGAAAACCCGGCCGCGCCGCTCTGGAACAGCACTTCCGAACGCCGGTAACCGGGCTTGTTGCAAACGATGTGCAAATCGCCATTGCCGCGCGCGATCTCGACCACCGCCGGCGACTTGACGGTCATGCCGACGCTACCGTTGCCGACCACACACTCGGCATCGGTGACGGCGGCGCCGCCGCTGGCCGTTTCGATCGCGATCCTGTTGCTGCGCGGAGCCAGCGGTGCGCAAGCGGCGAGCGCAAGCGCCAGCAATGCCAGCCCGTGCGCCGCCGCGCTGCGTCCCTTGCTCCACCCTGCATTGCGCACCTGGTCCATGGTCGCCTCCTTGACATCGAAATAACGCTGTCAAATCAAAACGGCGTCGCGGCCGGGCAAATCGCCATTAAAACACATCCCGGTCACGACACCGCCAATTATGCCACTGTCCAAAATGGCATTCACGAAATAATATCAATACGACAATAAATTTCTTGAAAAGTTCAGGCAGTTAAAAATTCAGCGCCCTTTTTTCGACCGCCAGCGCCGCTTCCTTGCTCACTTCCGACAAGCTCGGATGGGCGTGGCAGATACGGCCGATATCTTCGGACGAGGCGCGGAACTCCATCGCCAGCACGGCTTCGGCAATCAGTTCGGAGGCCATCGGACCGATGATGTGCACGCCCAGGATTTCATCGGTGGCGGCATCGGCCAGATATTTGACCATGCCGGCGGTATCGCCGAGCGCGCGCGCGCGGCCGTTGGCCATGAAGGGGAATGTGCCGGCCTTGTAGGCCACGCCGGCCGCTTTCAGCTGCTGTTCGGTCCTGCCGACCCAGGCGATTTCGGGCGAGGTATAGATTACCCACGGCACCGTGTTGAAATTGACATGGCCGTGCTGGCCGGCGATCCGCTCGGCCACCGCCACACCCTCTTCCTCGGCCTTGTGC
Organism: Oxalobacteraceae bacterium; assembly: GCA_021768485.1. Taxonomy (GTDB): domain Bacteria; phylum Pseudomonadota; class Gammaproteobacteria; order Burkholderiales; family Burkholderiaceae_D; genus JAIZVZ01. Next base: position 12,566 of record JAIZVZ010000099.1, read on the forward strand.
GCCAGCATCGGCCCGCGCACGACGTCGCCGACCGCCCAGATATTGGGCAAATTGGTCTTGCAGTCGTCGTCGACCTCGATGAAGCCGCGCTCGGTCAGCTTCAGGCCGGCCGCTTCGGCATTCAGGCCGCCGGTGTTGGGCACGCGGCCGATCGAAATGATCAATTTGTCGAATACGGTTTTTTGCGCGGCGCCGGCCGCATCGACATAATTCACGGTGACGTCGTTCTTGCCGGCCTTGATGTCGCCGATCTTGACGCCCAGGCTGATCTTCAGACCCTGTTTCGAAAACAGCTTGGCCGCTTCCTTGGCGATCTGGTCGTCGACCGCCGCCAGAAAGGCCGGCAAGGCTTCCAGAATCGTCACCTCGGCACCGAGGCGGCGCCAGACGCTGCCCATCTCGAGGCCGATGACGCCGGCGCCGATCACGCCGAGTTTTTTCGGCACGCTATCGATCGACAAGGCGCCATCGTTCGACAAGAGCAGTTTTTCGTCGAATGGCGCGCCCGGCAAGGCGCGCGCACTGGAACCGGTGGCCAGCACGATGTGCTTGCCCTTGAGCACTTGCGGCTGGGCACCGGCGA
>JAIZVZ010000100.1 GCA_021768485.1 Oxalobacteraceae bacterium
CGACGGATAGCCGCCCATCAGGCCCCAGTCGCTATTCATGTAGCCGTTGCCCATGAAGTACATGCTCCAGTCCTGGGCTTTCCAGACCATGCGCAGCGTCTCGAAGCCGCAGCCGCCACGGTATTTGCCGTAGCCGCCCGAATTGGTCTTGACGTTGCGCCCCAGGTAGAGCAGCGGTTCGGCCATTTCCCAGATTTCGATGTCGCCCATATCGCCTTCGGGATTCCAGACCGCGGCTGCATGGTTCAGGCCATCCTTGACGGCGCAGGCGCCGGTGCCGCAGGCGGCCGGCTCGAAACTGTTGACCGCGTGCGCTTCGCCATCCTGGTTCATGCCGCCGCCCTGCAGCCAGTTCGAGGTATTGGCATTGCCGGCGTTGACTTCTTCGAGATAGCCGCGCGCGAAATACGACTGGCTCATGCCGCGCCAGATCGCGCTCCAGCCCGACACCAGGAAATGCCAGGCATAGGCATGCGCGGTGCGGCGGTCGTCCGGATTCATCCACGTGCCTTTGGGCAGCGTGAACTGCGTCGCATAATAGGCGCCGTCGTTGATGCGCGCGGTCGGCACCAGCGTCTGCGTCAGCATCACCCAGATGCCGCTGGTGAACGCGACCTGGTTGGCGTTGAAGCTGTGCCAGCCCCAGCGGCTGGCGCCTTCGAAGTTCAGGCGCCAGGTGGCGTCGGGCCGGATCGTCATCTCGCACGGGGCGTGCATGATGCTGTTCATCTTGCCGAATTCGGAGGCCAGATGCAGGTCTTCGTGGTCGTAGGGGATGTCGACAAAGGCCACGCGCCGGTAAGTGCCCGGCACCGTCATCGCTTTCAGACGCGCCTGCAGGCCGCGCCGGCCCTCTTCGATGATTTCGTGCGCGAAGCGCGTGTAATTGTCTATGCCTTCGGTGGCCAGGATTTCCTCGACCAGCGTGCGGATCATGTGACAGCCGGCGATGCGCGTGCGTTCGTCGAGGATCCAGTACTTGGTGGTGCGCACGTTGCGCTGGCTTTCATGCAGCCAGTCGCGCAGCGGGACGTCGTTGATGCCGGTCTTGCGGCAGGTGATCTGCAGGCCGTCGCCGAAGCGCGACACCTGGCCGGTCGACATCGAACCGGGCGTCATGGCGCCGAGGTCGATCACATGCGTGACGCCGCCGACCCAGCCGACCAGCTTGTTTTCCCAGAAAATCGGGACGATGGTGGCGATGTCGCACGGATGGACATTGCCGATCGAGCAGTCGTTATTGCTGAACATGTCGCCGGGATTGATGCCGGGATTGATTTCCCAGGCATTTTCGATCATGTACTTGATCGCCGCGCCCATGGTGCCGACGTGGATGATGATGCCGGTCGAGGTCAGGATGCAGTCGCCGCTGGCGTTGTAGAGCGTAAAGCATAATTCGCCTTCCTGCTCGACGATCGGCGAGGCGGCGATCTTCTTGGCCGTCTCGCGCGCATGGACCAGGCCGCCGCGGATGCGCGAGAACAGTTTTTCGTAGGTGATCGGGTCCGATTCCTTGAACTCGAGTTTTTCGAGGCCGTTGTAGTGGCCACTCTTTTTGGTCCGTTCCAGGACTTCGTCGCGATGCTGTTTGAGCGTCTTGCCGTTGCCCAGCAGGTCGGGCAGGCCGAGCTCTTTTCTCGTCAATTGGTTCATGTCCGGTCTCCTTGTTTGATTTCTTTCAGGTGGAACAGGCGGTGCGTGTCGCAGCTCGCTTCAAAGCCGAGCGGCACGATGAAGGTGGTCGACGGCGATTCGATGATGGCCGGTCCCTGCACCCGGTTGCCGGCTTTCAGCGCTTCCATCGACCAGATCTGCGCCGGTTGCCATTGCTTGTGGCGATAGAAGGGGCGGCTGCCGATCAGCGCCTCCGGTGGCGGCACCGGCCCGCGATCCTCCTCGGCCGGCAGCACCGGCTTGGACGACACCACGCTGCCGCGCATGATGGCACCGGTCACGCCGAAGCCGAGTTCGGGCGAGCTGGCGGCAGAGGCATAGACGCGCGCATAGGTGGCGTTGAAGGCGGCCACCATCTTGTCCCAGTCGGCCAGGGTCGAGGCGTGCGCGACCGGCGAATTGATTTCGAGGTCGTTCAGCTGACCCATGAATTGCATGCGGTAGCCTGGCACCAGGAGCACGTCTTCCGGCTTGAAGCCGTTGATGACGAATTCCTCGATCACCTTGGCCGCCAGTTCCGACCAGGCCTGGCTCAGCACTTCGCAGGCGGCCAGCTTGTCGGCATCGCCGGCTTTCGGCCCGACGCCGACATCGACGCTCTTGTCGTAGCGGTATTCGTATTCGGCGCAGGCGCAGCCGAAAGCGGAGAAGCCGGCGGCCCAGGCCGGCACCACCACGTCCCTGAAACCGAGTCCTTCGGTATAGCCGTAGGTATGGACGGGGCCGGCGCCGCCGTAGGAAAAGCAGACGAATTCGGCCGGGTTGTAACCCTTGGCGCTGATCGTGGCCCGCATGTATTCGCGCAGGTTCAGGTCGAGCAGCTCGATTACGCCGGCCGCGGCATCTTCGACCGACAGGCCCAGCGGATCGGCGATCTGCAGTTTCAGATAATGGCGGGCGCGTTCGAGGTCGAGCTTGATGGCACCGCCGAGGAAGTTGTCGGGGTTCAGATAGCCGAGCACCACGTGGCAATCCGATACCGAGACCGTATCGAGGCCGCTGTCGGGCCAGCACATGCCGACCCGATAACCGGCGCTGTCGGGGCCGAGCTTGATCGCTTTGCTATACGGATCGATGCGGATGAAGCTGCCGGCGCCGGCGCCGACCGAATCCATCGCCACCAGCGGCAGCGACAGCACCAGGCGCGCCATGTCGGGGTCGGAGTGGATCGCGAAATTGCCCTTGGTGATGATGGCCATGTCGAAGCTGGTGCCGCCGATATCGCTGCAGGCGATATTGTCGTAGCCGAGTTTTTCGCCGAGAAATTTGGAGCCGATCACGCCGCCGATCGGACCGGAGACGATGGTGCGCGCCAGTTCCTTGGCTTTCCAGCCTATCGTGCCGCCGTGCGTCGCCATCACGCGCAGGTCGAATTTGGCGCCGTGCTTCTTGAAGCGGTCGCTGACTTTTTTCAATGTGGCGCGCGACGGTTCGGCCGCGTAGGCTTCGAGGATGGTGGTGTTGGTGCGGTGGGTTTCTTTTCGAGAAGGGTAGTAGTCGACCGTGGCGAACACGGGAATGTCGGCGCCGAGCTTGCGCAATTCGTCGCGGCACAGATCGCGCGCGCGCAATTCGCTCGTTTCGTTCTTGTGCGATTGCAGCAGGCTGATGACGATCGCCTTCGAGCCGCGCGCGACCAGTTCGCGCGTCGCTTCGCGCACTTCGTCTTCGCGCAGCGCAATGACGATCTGGCCCTGGACATCGGTGCGCTCGGTCACGCCGCGCGTGCGCGCGAGCGGCACCAGCGGTTCGTCGTAGCGGTGGCAATTGAGATGGATCCGCTCTTCGAGCGCATAGCCGAGATAGCTCTGGATCGCGCGTCCCATCGAATGGATGTCTTCGAAGCCGCGGTTGCACATCAGTCCGACCTCGAGTCCCTTGCGCTGCACCACGCGGTTCAGCATGGCGGTGCCGGAATAGACGCATGTCAGCAGTTCGGGAAAGACGTCGTCGACTTCGCGCTGCCATTCGCTCAGGGCGTCGACCGAGGAGTCGTAGATCGCCTGCGACTCGTCGCCTGGATTGCTTTGCGCCTTGCCGACCACGAAACTGCCGTCCTTGCGCACAAAGAATGTGTCGGTCATGGTGCCGCCGGCATCGATGCCCATGACCTCCACCGGGGATTGTAGAACTTGCATATAGGTCTCCTGTTCAATTATTTATCTGTCGATGAAGCGTCTTTCGAAGCGCGTCCGGCATCGCGGCCGTAGACAGGCGATGCGGAACATCGCACAGGGGATATCGCAAAGAGCGTGCCACGCGCGGCGCGGTGCGCCGTTTATCGGCGACGCCCGTGCGGCGAGATGTCGGGCCCGGCGCGGTGCGCGGCGGGTGCGCCCGGATTTCGGACAGGGGGCCGACCGGCGTCCGAAAATCGGACGCCGGCACGAGCGACGTCGGCGGAACTCGCGCGTTGATATTGTTGAAGAGAAAAAATTTCTGAATGGGATTTGATATAGACGACTTTTACACGCCACCCCATACCTAAGGCGCTTGCAGGCGTGTATAGTCTGCCAAAAATCAAACGTAAAATTCGGTCGGATCCGGCATGGCGACAGCCATGGCGGCGGCACGAATTCACATCCGCCCAGGCAAGGGAGACAATGGCATGTTCAGCAATTTCAGCCAGCGCCTGTCGAATCCGTGTAATGAACATACGGTAATGACGGCTTGGGACAATTTCCTGAGCGGCCAGGCGCCGGCACCGAATGCGCTGCGGCGCCTGATCGACGATTCCTGGCGCCGTTGCCTGGCCAAGCAAGTCGATCCGGGGCGGCCGGGCGCCTTGCCGCCGATTGCAGAAGAGATGCTCAACTCTCTGCAGCATGAGCACCGCGAACTGCTGGCGGCGGCCAAGTCGGCGATGGCGATGGCCCGCGATTTCCTGGCTGAAACCGAGACCATCATGATCCTGACCGATCCGGACGGCATGATTCTGTCGGTTGAGGGCGATCCGCGCGCGCTCGACGTCGCCGGTGATATCCACCTGATTCCAGGCAGCTGCTGGAGCGAGCAATTATGCGGCACGAACGCGATCGGCACTGCGCTCAGCATCGGCCAGCCGGTGCAGATTCACGCGTCCGAACATTTTTGCGCCGGCGTCAAGCGCTGGACTTGCTCGGCTGCCGTGGTGCGCGATCCTTATGACGGCAAGATCCGCGGCGTGATCGATGTCTCCGGCCTGGGCAAGACCTTCAGCCAGCAAAGTCTGGCGCTGGCGGTCAGTACGGCCGGTCGCATCGAGGCCCAGCTGACCCGGCTCGAACTCGATTTCCGTTACCAGCTGCTCGAGCATGGCATGGCCCGGATGGCCAGTGCGAACGACGGCGTCATTATCTGTGACCGCCGCGGTTATCCGATCAAGGCCAACGAACAGGCGTGCGCGGCTTTGCTCGCGCGCGGCATCGCGGTCGATTTGAAAGGCAAGATGCAAATTCCGTTCTTCGCCAGCGGCGTCTTTGCCGCCGCCGCCGCGCCGGCCCCGGAATGGCTGCGCAGCGATTGGGTGGAGGCGATCGTCGAACGCGGCGAACAGATCGGCACCTTGCTGACCATCCCGGTAGCGCCGCACTCGGCCACATCGGTGCGCCTGCCGCAGCGCGGCGCGGGCAGCGCCGCCGGCCATCGCGATCGCAGCTTCGATAGCATTGTCGGCAACAGCCCCAATTTGCTGGAGGCCGTGCATAAAGCCCGGCAACTGGCGCGCGCCAATGTTCCGGTATTGCTGTTGGGCGAAACCGGCGTTGGCAAGGAAAATTTTGCGCACGGCATTCATCACGCCGATCATGGCGACAAGCCGTTCGTCGCCCTCAATTGCGGCGGTTTGTCGGCCGATCTGCTGGCCAGCGAGCTGTTCGGCCATGCCGAGGGCGCCTTTACCGGCTCGCGCCGCGGCGGCATGATGGGCAAGGTCGAGGCGGCCAATGGCGGCACCCTGTTTCTTGACGAAATCGGTGAAATGCCGCTCGAATTGCAGCCGCATTTTTTGCGCGTGCTCGAAGAGGGCGAGATCTACCGCATCGGCGAGAACGTGGCCCGCAAGAGCCGATTCAAGCTGGTGGCGGCGACCAACCGCGAATTGCGCCAGGAAGTGGCCGAGGGGCGCTTTCGGATGGATTTGTTTTATCGGGTTTCGGTCACCTCGATCCGCATTCCGCCCTTGCGCGAACGGCAAGGCGATCTGGAACTGCTGCTTGCCCATTTTTTGCATAAGCTGGCGGTCCAATACGGAACCGGCAGCAAGCGCCTGACACCTGAAGCGATGGCCGCGCTGGCGGCGCATCGCTGGCCCGGCAATGTGCGCGAATTACGTAACGTCATCGAGAGCATGTTTTTAACGAGCGAGCACGATATGCTGTCGCTGCACGACTTGCCGCCGGAACTGGCACCTGTCGTCGAGTCCGCGCAGCGCACATTGACGCCTGCGAGCAGCCTCGAGCAAGCCGAGCTGGAATTGATCCGTTCGACGCTAACGCGCGATCGCGGCAACCTGACGCTGGCCGCCAGACATCTGGGCATCGCCAAGAGCACGTTGTATCTGAAACTTAAAAAATATCACCTCGATCATGCATTGCACGGGCTTCGTGAAATGCCGCCTTAGCCAGCGTGGGGGCATGAGCTTGAGAGATGAGCTTGAAACAGGAGCTTGAGACAGGAGCTTGAAACAGGAGCTTGAAACAGGAGCTTGAAACAGGAGCTTGAAACAGGAGCTTGAAACAGGAGCTTGAGACATGAGCTTGAGACATGAGTTTGAGACATGAGCTTGAGACATGAGCAGGCCGCTTTGCGGGGCCGGCATTGGCAAGAATTGTCATTGAAATAATTATTGTTTTAATGTTGTCGTTATTGCAAATCGCACACCGCAGTCGCCCGGCGGCCGATGCCTGAGCGGCGCCTCGGCCGCCGGAGGGTGGCGCGCCTGCTGGCTTTTCCGCTCGCATGGTATTTGCCGGCGATGGTGGCCGTCGTGAGGCAGAAACGACCCGCAAGCGAAAATTTCAGGTACAATCTGCGTAGTTTTCCTTCCAGTCTCTATCGCTTCATGCCGAGACGAAAGAAAATTCGCTTTTAAATCAATGACTTGTCATGCGCTCCCGGAGCCGGCAATGTTTTTGATGCAGAAATATTTTCTGCTCAACCATTATTCCCGCACAACAAATTACCGCCTGCGCGCCGGAATGCAGCATCAACGAGTACCCAAATCGGGCGGCATCCATGGATGTCTGTCGCTGAGATATTATCTCTACAAAATTTTGTTAATACAGTCGCACATGATGCACATCTGCCGCATATGAATACCGCTGAGGCCAAGCGCATCCTCGAAACCGCATTGCTGTGTGCGCAGGAGCCATTGTCGATCAATGCCCTGAAAAAGTTGTACACGCCCGATGGCCTCGAGGGCGAAGGCGAGATCGGCGCCGATACGATTCGGCTGATGCTCGAGCAATTGCGCAGCGACTGGGCCGGGCGCGGTATCGAGGTCGTCGGTTTGTCGACCGGCTGGCGTTTTCAGAGCCGCCCCGAAATGAAGTTATACCTTGATCGTTTAAATCCCGAAAAGCCGCCGCGGTATTCGCGGGCGACACTGGAAACGCTGGCAATTATTGCCTATCGCCAGCCGGTCACGCGCGGCGATATCGAAGAAATTCGCGGCGTGACGGTCAATTCGCAGACCATCAAGATGCTCGAAGACCGCGGTTGGGTCGATACCATCGGTCACCGCGATGTGCTGGGCCGGCCAGCCTTGCTGGCGACAACCAAGCAGTTTCTGGATGATCTCGGGCTGACGTCGATCAGCCAGCTGCCGGCCTTGCAGCAACTGGGCAAGGATGATGATGACAGTCAGGGGGCGCTGGCAATCGAAGCGCTGACGACCACCCTGGAGGCCAATCTGGATCAGGGTGTTATTGCATTCGACGCCACTGCGGCCGACGAAGAATTGAATGCAGCGGGCGCTCTTGCGCAAGTTGAGCCTGCGGCAGTGGTGCTGCCAGCAGATGCGGATTCGACAGGTGGGGAAGCGGCGGTTGCCGGACCTGCTGCCGTTTCCGCAGATCCCGCCGCTCCCTCACACCATCCCGAGCCGGCCTTGCCTGATGCCGCCGATTCGGGTCTGAACACCACTGAAACGAAGAATGAAGCCGCCTAAAATGAATGATGACCTCCCTTCGGCTGACGCTGATACCAGCATTGTGCCGGCCGCGCCAAAGCGCCGCGCCAAACGCGCCGTGTCGACCGACACGCTGAGCACGGATGCCGCAGTGACGGCCGGCCAGGCGCCCGAGGCTCCGAAAAAACGCGCGCCGCGCGCCAAAAAGGCCGTCGATGGCGCCGCGCCAGTGCCGCCGGTTCAGGCGGCTGCGCCCGCGAGCGCCGAGGCTGAGGCTGCGAGTGCGAGTGCGCCGCGCCCGGCGCGCGCGCCGCGGGCACCGCGAGCGGCCCGGCTCAAGCCGCAGGAAAATGCACGGGAAAACGTGGTTGCGCAAGACGGCTTGCCGGCACTTGCCGCAGCCGCCGGCGAGGCAGTCGGTGCGCCGGCCGCAGCTGAGGCAGCGGTTGCGGCTGTGGCCGGCGATGCCGCCGCCCGCCCGCCGCGGCCGCCGCGCAAGGAAGGCCGCAATGTGCGTCCCGGTAGCGCGCCGCGCGCGGCCGGACAGAAAAATGGCCGCGGACCGGCCGGCAAGAATGGCAAGCCGGGCGCCCGCGCGCCGCAAAACAAGCTGCAGGACGCCGATCAGGCTTTTTCCTTCGTCACCTCCGATCAATACGACAGCCTGGCCGATGACAATGGCAAGGCACCGCAAAAAGCCGTGCGCCGCGACCTGACCGCCGATGACGACGCGCCCAAACTGCACAAGGTGCTGGCCGAAGCCGGCCTCGGTTCGCGCCGCGACATGGAAGACTTGATTGTTGCCGGCCGGGTTTCGGTCAATGGCGAGCCGGCCCATATCGGCCAGCGCATCTTGCCGCAGGATCAGGTCCGCATCAATGGCAAGCTGATTCACCGTAAGGTAAGCAAAAAGCCGCCGCGCGTCCTCGTTTATCACAAGCCGGCCGGAGAAATCGTCAGTCACGACGACCCGGACGGCCGGCCCTCGGTCTTCGATCGCTTGCCGACCATGAAAGCCGGGAAATGGCTGGCGGTCGGCCGGCTCGACTTCAATACCGAGGGTTTGCTGTTGTTTACGACCTCGGGCGACCTCGCCAACCGCCTGATGCATCCGCGTTATGGCATCGACCGCGAATATGCGGTGCGCACACTGGGCGAGCTGGAAGAAGGCATGCGCCAAAAGCTGCTGGCCGGGGTTGAGCTCGACGATGGCGTGGCGCAGTTTTCGAAGATTGCCGATGGCGGCGGCGAAGGCGTCAATAAATGGTATCGCGTCATCATCGGCGAAGGCCGCAATCGCGAAGTGCGGCGCATGTTCGAGGCGATCGGCCTGACCGTCTCGCGCCTGATCCGGACCCGCTACGGCCCGATGACGCTGCCGTCGGCGCTCAAACGCGGTCGCTGGGAAGAAATGGAAGAAAATGCGGTGCGCGATCTGCTGGTTGCCAGCGGCATGCCGAAAGCGGCGGTCAAGGGCGACGGCCGCGAAGCGCCGAAAGGCCGTTTCGAACGTGGCGAGCGTGGTGAGCGCAACGGCAACCGTCCGGACAACTTCGGCAATGTGTTGCAGCGCGAACCGGTGCTGAGCCAGAGCATGCGCGGTGCCGTGCGCGGCAATGGTGCTGCTCGTGGGCAAGGTCCCGCCCAGGGCCGCGGCCAGGGGCCGTTTCAGGGGCGCGGCCAGGGCGGCGGTCAAGGCGGTGGCCAGGGCAGCGGCTTTGCGCGCGGCCAGGGCGCCGATGGCCAGGCCCGCGGTCAGGGCAAAGGGCAGGGGCGCAGCAAGCAGCCCGATCCTTTGCAAACCACTTTTGGTTTTGCCAATATGGGGCAGCCGCGCCGCAATGGCGGTGCCCAGGGCTATGGTCAAAGCCGCGGGCAGGCCCAGGGCATGCCGCGCCGGCGCAATAATAAAGGTTAAATCGGCCGAAAAATCGCCGGAATGGCCGCGATTGGCTATTCCGGCGCGCTGGGCATTGCGATGGAAAGCGTAATCGTTTATAATCTCTAGCCTGATAAAAGTATCCCATGATTTTTTTGGGGCGCGCTTCGTGGTAGATTTTGCGTGTGGCTGGAATGACAAGAGGATGGGCGGATGCCCATTTTTTTTTTGCTGAGCGCTTTGCGCCGTCTTTTTTTGCTGCGCGGTCACTGCGGCGCATGCTTCATAGCGTCGATAGTGCTGGCCGGTTTTGTTCTTGGCGCGCAGTAGCGTCAGTCCTTGTAATACTGCATTTTTGATAAGCGCTGCCGGTAAAAATTGCCGGCAAGTAGTCGTCGGTAATAAGACGTCGGCAAGTAGCCCTCGGCGAGCGCGGCGACGGCGATTAATATAACGCGGAGAATTTTTTTTGCATCTGCTGGAATTGATAGAAAAAACGGTAACCGGCCTCGGTTATGAATTGGTCACCTTCGAGCGTGCCGAGCGCGGCCTGCTGCGCGTTTATATCGATTTGACAGCCGAAGATGCAATCGAAAAAGGTCAGGTCACGGTTGACGACTGCGAAAAAGTCAGCCGCCAGCTGTCGCATGTATTGACGGTGGAAGACGTCAATTACGAGCGCCTGGAAATTTCTTCCCCGGGCCTCGATCGGCCGCTGGGGAAGTTGGCCGACTATGTGCGGTTTGCCGGCCATGAAGTGCTGGTGAAGTTGCGCCTGCCGATGCCCGGCACGCCCAATCGCAAGTCGTTTCAAGGCATTTTGCAGGCGCCCGATGGCGAAAATTTGCAGTTGGAGTTTGAAGGTAAAGAAGGTCCGTTGATGCTCGATTTTACGCTCGCGGATGTGGATAAGGCACGTTTGGTGCCGCAGGTGGATTTTAGGAGTCGCAAAGCATGAGTCGCGAAGTTTTATTATTGGTTGATGCGCTGGCGCGCGAAAAAAACGTCGACAAAGACGTCGTCTTTGGCGCGTTGGAACATGCACTGGCGCAAGCCACCAAGAAACGCTACGAGGGCGACGTTGATATCCGCGTCTCGATCGACCGCGAAAGCGGCGAATTCGAATCCTTCCGTCGCTGGCATGTCGTGCCTGACGAGGCTGGTCTGCAATTGCCCGACCAGGAAATCCTGCTGTTCGAAGCCAAGGAACAGATCGCCGATATCGAAGTCGATGACCATATCGAAGAACCGATCGAATCGGTCGAGTTCGGTCGCCGCTTTGCGCAAGATACCAAGCAAGTCGTCCTGCAGCGGGTGCGCGATGCCGAGCGCGAACAGATTCTGGCCGACTTTCTCGAGCGCGGCGATGCCCTGGTAACAGGCACCATCAAGCGCATGGAACGCGGCGACGCCATCGTCGAATCGGGCAAGATCGAAGCGCGCCTGCCGCGCGACCAGATGATCGCCAAGGAAAACCTGCGTATCGGCGACCGCGTCCGTGCCTTCATCCTGCGCATCGACCGCAATATGCGCGGCCCGCAAGTGATTTTGTCGCGCACCGCGCCGCAATTCATCATGAAGCTGTTCGAGCTCGAAGTGCCCGAGATCGAGCAAGGCCTGCTGGAAATTAAGTCGGCGGCCCGCGATGCCGGCGTGCGCGCCAAGATCGCCGTCTACACGGCTGACAAGCGCATCGACCCGATCGGCACCTGCGTCGGCATGCGCGGTTCGCGCGTCCAGGCCGTCACCGGCGAACTGGGCGGCGAGCGCGTCGACATCGTCTTGTGGTCCGAAGATCCGGCGCAGTTCGTGATCGGCGCCCTGGCGCCGGCCAATGTGTCGTCGATCATGGTCGACGAAGAAAAGCATGCGATGGATGTGGTGGTCGACGAAGAAAACCTGGCCATCGCGATCGGCCGCAGCGGTCAGAACGTGCGCCTGGCGTCCGAACTGACCGGCTGGAAGATCAACATCATGACGGCCGAGGAATCGGCCGACAAGGACAAGCTGGAAACGGCGGCGGTACGCGCGCTGTTCATGGAAAAACTCGATGTCGACCAGGAAGTGGCCGATATCCTGGTCGACGAGGGTTTTGCCAGCCTCGAAGAAATCGCTTACGTGCCGATTAACGAAATGCTGGAAATCGAATCGTTCGATGAAGATACCGTCAACGAATTGCGCAGCCGCGCCCGCGACGCCCTCGTGACCGAAGCGATTGCCTCGGAAGAAGGCCTGCAAGGCATGGATGAAGCGCTGGTCGGCTTGCCCGGCATGGATCGCGTCACAGCCGGCAAGCTCGGCCTGGCCGGGATCAAGACGGTAGCGGCCTTTTCCGGTCTGGCTTACGACGAGTTTGGCGCGATCCTGGCATTGCCCAGCGAGCGTGCGCGACAATTGATTACAGATGAATTTAAAGATGTGACGGACGATGAAATGAAGTTTATCGATGCCAAATACGATGACCGTGCCAAGGCGCTGCAAGCGGCCGCATGGAAAGTCGTGGAAGCCCAGTAAGGGTTGACGCAGCGACTTTGCTTCACTGATTTTGCTTTACTCATCTGCCGAGAAACATAGAAAAGAGGACTGAATGGCGAGTAACAACGTAGCCCAATTTGCTACCGAGCTGAAAATGCCCGCGGATGTGCTGCTTCAGCAGCTGCGGTCGGCCGGAGTCGACAAGAGCTCCGCGTCCGATGATTTGTCCAAAGATGATAAAGACAAGCTGCTTGCGCATCTGCGCCGCGCCCATAGCGCCGGCTCGGATAGCGAAAAGAAGAAAATCACGCTGACCCGCAAGGAAACTACCGAAATCAAGCAGGCTGACGCCACGGGCAAGTCGCGCACGATTCAAGTCGAAGTGCGCAAAAAACGCACCTTTGTGCAGCGCGCCGAAAACGAGGGCGTGCCGGCCGCTGCTGCTGCCGCCGCCGCACCGGAAGTGGCGCGGGCGCCGGTCATCGATGAGGCCGAGCGGGCCCGCCGCGAAGAAGAGGCGCGTCGCCAGGCCGAGCTGATTGCTCGCCAGGAAGCCGATTTGCGCGAGAAACAAGAGCGCCTGGCCAAGCTCGACGCCGAAAAAGCGGCGCAGGAAAAAGCGGCGCAAAAAGCCGAACATGACGCCAAGCTCGAGCGCGAGCGCGAAGCCAAGGCGGCCGCCGCTGCCGCTGTTGCCAAGCAGGCCGTGCCGCCAGCGGCCGAGGGTGAGGTCGCTGTCGTGGCCGACACCACGGTAGAAGACAAGAAGAAGCAGGCTGCCGAAGAAGCCAAGAAAAAGGCGGCGCAGGCGCAAAAGGAAGCGGCCGACAAAGCCACCGCGACCGATCTGGCGCGCAAGGCAGTCGCCGATGAAGTCGCGCAAATCAAGGCCATGATGAACGCGCCGCGGCGCGCCATCAAGGCCCCGGAACCGGCGCCTGCGCCGGTTG
>JAIZVZ010000029.1 GCA_021768485.1 Oxalobacteraceae bacterium
CTGGTCTGGTTCCGGCGCGATGTGCGCGTGCACGACCACGCCGCCCTGCACCACGCACTGCGCGACAGCCAGCGCGTCCATTGCGTCTTCATTTTCGATAGCGCCATTCTCGCGCACTTGCCGCGGCGCGACCGCCGCCTCGATTTTCTGCTGGCCTCGGTAAGCGAACTGGCGCAGCAATTGCACGCGCTCGGCGGCCAACTGATCGTGCGCCACGCCGATGCCGCAGAAGCCATCCCACAACTTGCCGCCGAACTCAGGGTCGACGCGGTCTATTGCAATCGCGATTACGAGCCGCAAGCCATCGCCCGCGACAGCAAGGTGGCGCAGGCACTGGCCGCCGACGGCCGCCGCTGGCGCGACTTCAAGGACCAGGTCATTTTTGACAAAAACGAGGTGCTGTCGCTGAGCGGCCAGCCATTTTCAATATTCACCCCCTATAAAAACGCCTGGCTCAAGCGCCTGCGCAGCGATACCGGCGGGGCCGTGCCGCTCTTTGCGGTCGACGACCATGCAGCCCGCCTGGCGCCCGGCAAAGCCGCTGCCGCCCTGCCGACGCGGGCGCAACTCGGTTTTGAAGCGAGCAATCTGGCAAGCTTGCCGATCCCGACCGGCAGCACGGGAGCACAGCAATTGTTCGAGGAATTCATGCCGCGCCTGGCCAGTTATGCGCATACGCGCGACTTTCCGGGAGTGAAGGGCCCGTCTTATCTGTCGGTGCATTTACGCTTTGGCACCATCTCGATCCGCCAGCTCGTGCGACATGCGCTGGCCGCCATCGATAGCGGCCAGGGCGGCGACGGTGCGGCCGTCTGGCTATCGGAACTGATCTGGCGCGATTTTTACAGCATGATTTTGTTTCATCATCCCCATTGCGCCGCACAGGCGTTCAAGCCGGCCTACGATCTCATCATATGGGAAAGCGGGCCGCACGCCGACGCCAGCTTCCAGGCCTGGTGCGAAGGCCGCACCGGCTACCCGCTGGTCGATGCCGCAATGCGCCAGTTAAACCAGACTGGCTATATGCATAATCGCTTGCGCATGGTTGCCGCCTGTTTCTTAATCAAGGACCTCGGCATCGATTACCGCCGCGGCGAAGCTTTTTTTGCCGAGCACCTCAACGATTTCGATCTGGCCTCGAATAACGGCGGCTGGCAATGGGCCGCCTCCAGCGGCTGCGATGCCCAGCCCTATTTTCGAATTTTCAATCCGCTGACGCAATCGGAAAAATTCGATGCCGACGGCGCCTTCATCCGCCGCTACCTGCCATCCTTGGCAAAGCTGTCGAATCGCGATATCCATGCCCCGTGGCGGGCCTCGGCCATGGCACTGCAAATGGCCGGTGTGCAGCTCGGCGAAGCGCTCGCGGGAAGCGATGCCGGCCATGTTTATCCGCTGCCGATCGTCATGCATGACGAGGCGCGCAAGCGCACGCTGACGCGCTATGCCGTGGTCAAGGCACCGGGCGCGTCGGCGCCGGACGGCCGCTGACAAGTTGCGCTGACAAGTTGCGCTGATAAGTAGAGCTGATAAGTAGAGCTGAAAAACAAGCGCTGAAAAACAAGCAATAAAAAAGGCGCCGCTCGTTGCGCGCGGCGCCTCCGTCATCGCGTCGAAAACACGATCAAGACCTGTATTTGCTTCTGTTTTTTAAGGCGTGCGCTTTACGACATGTGCTGGCCGCCGTTGATGGCGATATTGGCACCGGTCAGAAAGGCGGCCTCGTCGGACGACAGGTAGGCAATCAGGCCAGCCACCTCTTCCGGCTTGCCCAGGCGTCCCATCGGAATTTGCGGCAGGATTTTCGTTTCCAGCACATCGGACGGAATCGCCTTCACCATCTTGGTCCCGATATAGCCGGGCGAGATGGTATTGACGGTCACGCCCTTGCGCGCCACTTCGAGCGCCAGCGCCTTGGTAAAACCATGCATGCCGGCCTTGGCTGCCGAATAATTGACTTGCCCGAAAGCGCCTTTTTGCGCATTCACCGAAGAAATATTGATGATGCGTCCCCAGCCGCGCTCGACCATGCCATCGCACACCGGTTTGCACATATTAAAGAGCGAGTCGAGATTGGTGCGCATCACCTCATCCCAGTTCAGCTTGTCCATTTTGCGAAACGTCATGTCGCGGGTAATGCCGGCATTATTAATCAGGATATCGATCGGACCGATATCTTTTTCGACGGCCGTCACACATTGCTGGGCAGAATCAAAGTCGCCGACATCGCAGGGATAGCAATAAAAATCGAAGCCCATTTCGCGCATATTGGCGCGCCAGTCGGCGGCCTTGGTATTGCCGGGAGAATAGGTTGTCACCACTTTATAGTCGAGCGCCGCCAGTTTGATGCAAATGGCTTCGCCGAGACCACCCATGCCGCCTGTTACCAGTGCAATTCTTGTCATGTCTGTCTCCAATTATTTTTATGAATATATAAGTCTCAACATAAACAGCAGCAATACCTTCGACCGTATTGCGCCGCACCGCGCACCGCTTTTTTTTATCCGCGCTCGACTGCCAGCGCCACGCCCATTCCTCCTCCAATACAAAGACTGGCCAGACCGCGTTTGACATCGCGGCGTATCATTTCGTGCAACAAGGTCACCAGAATCCGGGCCCCCGAGGCGCCGATCGGGTGGCCGATGGCAATGGCGCCGCCGTTGACATTGATTTTGCTGCGATCCCATCCCATTTCGCGATTGACGGCGATGGCTTGCGAGGCAAACGCTTCGTTCAATTCAAGCAAATCGAGATCGGCAGGGGTCCAGCCGGCTTTTTTCAGGCACAAGGTCGAGGCCGACACGGGTCCCATTCCCATCAATGCCGGATCGATGCCCGACGAGGCATAGGCCTTGATCCGCGCCAGCGCAGTCAGGCCCAGCTGTTTGGCCTGCGAGGCCGACATCATGATCACGGCCGCGGCGCCATCATTCAAGCCCGAGGCATTGCCGGCAGTCACGCTGCCGTCTTTGGCAAACGCCGGCCGCAGCGCCGACAGCGATTCCATTGTCGTGCCATGCTTGATGTATTCGTCGCTGTCGAAAACGATCGTGCCTTTTTTGCCGGGAATTTCCACCGGAATGATTTCATCGACAAACTTGCCGGCCTTTTGCGCCGCCTCAGCCTTGTTTTGCGAGGCCATGGCGAATTCATCTTGTTCCAAGCGGGAAATCTCAAATTTTTTGGCAATGTTTTCGGCCGTCACACCCATATGGTATTGGTTATAGACATCCCACAAGCCATCGATGATCATGGTGTCGATCAACTTCGCCTCGCCCATGCGGAAACCATCGCGCGAACCGGGCAAGGCGTGCGGCGCCGCACTCATGCTTTCTTGACCACCGGCAATGACGATGCTCGCATCGCCGCAGCGGATCGCCTGCGTCGCCAGATGGGTGGCCTTCAGGCCGCTGCCGCACACCTTGTTGATCGTAAATGCCGGCACCGAGGTCGGCAGGCCGCCCTTGATCACGGCCTGGCGCGCCGGATTCTGGCCGCAGCCGGCCGTCAAGACTTGCCCCAAAATCGCTTCGCTGATACTGGCCGGGTCGATCCCGGTCTTGGCCAGCAGCGCACGAATGACTTGTGCGCCGAGGTCGGCCGCCGCCAGCTTGGCCAGCGAACCGCCGAATTTGCCGACCGCAGTGCGGCCGGCGGCAACGATGACAACGTCTTCCATACTTTTTCTCCAAGTGCAACGGTTATGGCAGAGCGCCCTTACCTTACAAATCAGAATCAGTAAAAATCGGTCAATGATGACAATGCGGTGAAATCCGGTGAAAATCTGATGGAAATCAGCGCAGATAAAAACAGATGAAAATGTGCCGGCATCAATAGTCGCTTGCCGCTTCTACCGTGCCATGTGCGGTCCCGGCGACCAATTGCAAGCCGCCGCCGCCGGCGCCGCGCGCATCGGCCAGGGCGAGCGTTTTCTGCTTCGGCAATGACGCTCCCCTGCCTGTAATTATAGCTAGTTTGTTATGCATGGCGCCGACAATTGCGCCAATTTCATTGAGGTAAGAAAAAGCCCGCGACAAGCCCGACTGGCCATAATGGGCACCATTCGAAAACCAGTCCGATGGCGTCGGATTGGTCAGCAACTGACGCGTGCCGACCGTCGCTTCGGCCAGGGCCGTGCGGCCGGCGCTCAGATTGACATCCAATATTTTTATGGTGCAATCAAGCGCACTTTCGCCGATCGCTTCCAGCATTGTCAAAGCAAACTCCATTTGATTCATGGCAACGGTCACAGGGGCGGATTGAATGTACATGGGGCGTCCTTTCAGGGATCGACAGCATGAGCCGGGATGACAAATCATGAATTTGCACGGGTAGGGCGATTCCACATAGTAGAATCTTTTCCCAAAATTACTTTGATATACCGCAATAAAATATTGCTCACTAGATCATAATTACCCGGGTGCTCTATCTTGCAAGAAAGTGGCGCGCTCGCGCAATGTCTGACAAGAAGACGCCCATCAGTGCAAATTCACAGTAAAATGCAACTAAAATCGCCCTGCCTGTTGGCAGAAATAAAGTAAAGGATCGGCCGGGCCGCAATGCCACTGGTTTTACCCATGCAAAAAAAGATTAGCAAACCCATCGAGATAAAAATTTCCACGGTCGTCGCCGTTTCCGCCATCTTGCATGTGGCGGATCTGACGACGCTGGCGGCGGCCATGACCGCCATGACCGGCGGCACGTCCGACTTTTTCGACAATGAATTTGCCGTCATCGACATCGGCAATCTGCACGATCAAACAATCGACTGGGCCGGGCTGATTGCCCTGTTTAAATCGCATCATTTAAATGCCGTCGCCGTGCGCAATGCGCCGGCCGAGATGCATGCGGCCATTCTCGCGCACGACTTGAGCATCGATGCCGGCGGCAAGCCGCGCGACCCGGTACAGGCAGAGACGGCGTCGGCCGAGCCAGGCGCGGCCGAGACGCCGATCGAATTCAAGCCGGAGCCGGCCAGCGTAACGGCGGCGCCCGGCACCACGCCGGCCAGCGCGGCGCCGGTCGCGCCGCCGGCAGCCGGGGCGCGCGTCATGATTGTCGACACCCCGGTGCGGGCCGGCCAGCGCATTTATGCGCGCGGCTGCGACCTGATCATTACGGCCGTGGTCAACAACGGCGCCGAAGTCATCGCCGACGGCAGCATCCATGTTTATGCGCCCCTGCGCGGCCGGGCGCTGGCCGGCGCCAGCGGCAATGGCGAAGCGCGTATTTTTGCACTGTCGATGGAGCCTGAGCTGGTCTCGGTGGCCGGCGTCTACCGCACTTTCGACGATGGTTTTCCGGCCGAGCTGGCACGCCAGCCGGCCCAAATCAGGCTGGTCGACGATCGCCTTGACATCTTGTCTTTAACCGCAGTGCCCCGGGCATAAAAGCGTACGCGCTTACATTGCAGTCTTGGCTTATTTTTAAAAGGACATTTTTGTGGCAAGAATTATTGTAGTTACCTCAGGCAAAGGCGGCGTCGGCAAGACCACCTCGAGCGCCAGCTTTTCTTCCGGCCTGGCCATGCGCGGGCATAAAACAGCCGTGCTCGATTTCGACGTCGGCTTGCGCAATCTCGACCTGATCATGGGTTGTGAACGGCGCGTCGTCTACGATTTGATTAACGTCATCAATAACGAGGCGACGCTCAATCAAGCGCTGATCAAGGATAAGCATTGCGATAATCTGTTCATCTTGCCTGCCTCGCAAACGCGCGACAAGGATGCCTTGTCCGAAGAAGGCGTCGAACGTGTGCTCGACGATCTGATCAAGATGGGTTTCGAATACATCATCTGCGATTCGCCGGCCGGCATCGAACACGGCGCGCTGATGGCCCTGACTTTTGCCGACGAAGCCATCGTGGTGACCAATCCGGAAGTGTCGTCGGTGCGCGATTCGGACCGCATTCTCGGCATCATCCAGGCCAAGTCGCGCCGCGCCCAAAGCGGCGGCGAACCGGTCAAGGAACATTTGCTGATCACACGCTATTCGCCAAAACGCGTCGAGGCCGGCGAAATGCTGTCGCATACCGATGTCCAGGAAATTCTGCGCATCCCCTTGCTCGGCATTATTCCGGAGTCGGAATCGGTCTTGCATGCCTCTAACCAGGGCAACCCCGCCATCCATCTGACCGGCAGCGACGTTTCGGGCGCCTATGAAGATGTGGTGGCGCGTTTTCTCGGCGACGAGGTGGCGATGCGCTTTACCGCCTATGAAAAACCGGGCTTATTGCAGCGTCTGTTCGGAGGCAAGTAATGGCTCTGCTCTCATTTTTATTTGCAAACAAGCCCAAAACGGCTTCGGCGGCAAAAGAAAGGCTGCAGATCATCATTGCCCGCGAACGCAACGGACGCGGCGGCCCCGACTTTTTGCCGGCCTTGCACAAGGAATTGATCGAAGTCATTTCCAAATACACCAAGGTCAATCCCGAAGACATCAAGATTTCGCTTGATCGCCAAGGCAATCTGGAAGTTCTCGACGTCAATGTGATCTTGCCCGACGCCTAAACAGCGGGCCGGGCCGCCAGTGCCGCGCCGCCCCTCGTCGCTAGCCCAACGTGCGACGGGCCACGGCGGCGCAGGCTGCCACATGCTGGTTGCCAATCGTGCGGAAGGCGGCAAAACTGACTGCCGCCCCCAGCGCCTGGCCGGCCAAGGGCAGGAATTTGACGGCTTGCCGCGCCAGCATCTTGGCGCCGCTGCGCCTTAAGACATGCAGGACAAGTTCGCGCGTCATCAGTTTGCCGACGAGCAGGCTGCCGACAGCAGCCAGCGCTTCGTAGGTTAACAATTGTAATTTACGTTGCTGCATGGCAATTTGTGCTGGTGTCAGGCCAAATTCACTGTTAATATCGTCAAATAGCATTGAAAACAAGCCAATATCGGTCATAATGTCAACCCCTGGCAGCGGCACCACCGCCACGCCAGCGGCCAAGACCGCCCGTTGACTGACCAGGCGGCGGCACTTTTTTTCCAGTGCATCAATGTCTTGGTGCGATTGCGGCATTAAGACCCATTGCTTGGTAGGCGCCATGATGACCTCCGAATTATCCGTTCGGCTCACTATAGCGCGAATGCCATCGGTGGGTGCGGGACGGTTCCCCCGATCGCAATAAATAGTTGCATGAATTGCATGATTGATTTAGATCAATGGATGCGTTGATTGTGCCGGTATGGCTAGTTGCGATCTGAAGACATGCCGTTACACTTAGCCGACTGGAAATTTGCAAGGGGCCGGATGCCAGCCTCTATTGAGGCGCACCAGTTATTTTAAAGTTCAAGATACTATTTATTCGTCTGCATCGATGGTTCGTTTAGATTTCATTCTTGCACTCTATTCTTTTACCTAGATGTGACGCGTGAGCCACCATGAAAATTGCTGTATTAAGCGAAGATACTTCTCAAAACGAATTAATCTGCCAAGTGCTTAGTTCTGCCGGACATGCTTGTACGAGTTTTGTCAGCGGCAAGGAACTATTGAATCATTTACGCCAGGTCAATTTGCTGAAAAAAGACAGCTTCAATATGCTGGTAATCGATTGGCAAGTCTCGGATTTGGCGGGCGAGGAAATCGTGCGCCAGGCGCGCAACAAGCTCGAAACGACAATCCCCGTGCTGTTCATGACCGGCCGCTCATCGGAAGACGATATCGTCGCCGGTCTGGCCGCCGGCGCCAACGACTACATGATCAAGCCAATCCGCCGCGGCGAGCTGGCGGCCCGGGTGCAGGCGCTGTTGCGCCGCGCTTATCCGAGCCAGACCGTCAACGAGCAAATCCAGTTCGGTGCCTATGTCTTCGAACCGCGCCCTGGACGGCTGATGATGGATGGCGGAGAAATTGATTTGACACAAAAAGAATTCGACCTTGCATTGTTGCTATTTCGCAATATCGGTCGTCCGCTATCCCGCTCTTATATCCATGAGTCAGTCTGGGTGCGCGAGCAGGAAATCCCCTCGCGCACCATGGACACCCATGTCTCGCGCGTTCGCAACAAACTCAAATTGCGTCCAGAAAACGGTTTCCGCCTGGTGCCCGTCTATAGCTATGGCTACCGCCTCGAACAATTGAGCGACTGAGCGTTTGAACGAGTGAGCGACTCGGCGCTTGCCGCAAGCAAAAGCAACAATGCCCTCCAGCACAGGGCAACTCATGCCGGGCCGTGGCGCGCTATAATAAGTCCTCACTTATCGCGTCCAATGCAATGCAACTCATTACCGTCGGCCTAAACCACACCACCGCGCCAGTTTCCCTACGGGAAAAGGTCGCGTTTGCGCCAGACCAGCTAGGGCTGGCGGTGGCATCGGCACGTGCCTGGTTCGGCGGCAATAGCACACGCGCCGGCGTCGCCTACGAAACAGCCATCCTGTCGACCTGCAACCGTACCGAACTGTATTGCGCCAGCGCGGCGGCCGACCCCATGGATGCCACCGCGCATTTCCTGGCCGATTACCACAAGCTCGATTACGCCGACCTGCGGCCGCATCTGTACACCTTGCCGCAGGCCGATGCCGTGCGCCACGTGTTCCGGGTCGCCTCCGGCCTCGATTCGATGGTTCTCGGCGAAGCGCAAATTCTCGGCCAGATGAAAGATGCGGTCCGCCGCGCCGACGCCGCCGGCGGCCTCGGC
This sequence comes from Oxalobacteraceae bacterium, assembly GCA_021768485.1. Classification (GTDB taxonomy): domain Bacteria; phylum Pseudomonadota; class Gammaproteobacteria; order Burkholderiales; family Burkholderiaceae_D; genus JAIZVZ01. The sequence continues at coordinate 8,630 of JAIZVZ010000029.1, forward strand.
ATGTATCTGCACCAGATGTTCCAGCGCACCTTTTCAGTGGCCAAGGAAGTGCGCAGCACCACCGAGATCGGCGCCCACAGCGTCTCGATGGCCGCCGCCGCAGTCAAGCTGGCCGAGCGCATCTTCGACCGCGTCGGCGAACAGCGCGTGCTGCTGATCGGCGCCGGCGAAATGATCGAGCTGTGCGCCGCCCATTTCGCCGCCCAGCAGCCAAAATCGCTGACCATTGCCAACCGCACGCTCGAACGCGGCGAGGCGCTGGCCGCGCGTTTCGGCGCCAGCGCCATCCGGCTGGCGCAACTGGCCGAGCAGCTGTCGCAATTTGACATCATCATCTCCTGCACGGCCTCGACCCTGCCCATCATCGGCCTGGGACTGGTGGAGCGGGCGATCAAGAACCGGCGCCACAAACCGATGTTCATGCTCGACCTGGCCGTGCCGCGCGATATCGAACCGGAAGTCAAACGGCTCGACGACGTCTACCTGTACAGCGTCGACGACCTCGCGCGCGTGGTGCAAAGCGGGCTCGACAATCGCCAGGCCGCCGTGCAGCAAGCCGAAACGATTATCGAAACCGGGGTGCAGTCGTACATGCACTGGATTAACAATCGCACCGTGGTGCCCGTCATCCGCCAACTGCAGGAATCGTCGGAAAACATTCGCCTGCTCGAGCTCGAACGCGCCCGCAAGATGCTCAGCAAAGGCGCCGACATCGACAGCGTGCTCGACGCCCTGTCGAAAGGCCTGACCGCCAAATTCCTGCACGGTCCGCAACACGCCTTGCACAAGGCAGAAGGCGACGAACGCGCGCAACTGACGCAATTGCTGCCGCGCCTGTTCCAGACCAAGCGTTAGCGGCGCCCCGCTACCCGCCGGCCGCGCTTGCCCGGCCGGCCGCCGTGCCGATCTTTCCCGATCTTTTTTAACATAGCCGTACCGGATATAACACTCGTCATGATGAAACCCTCTATGCTGGCCAAGCTCGACCAGCTGGCCAACCGCCTGGTCGAGCTCGACCAATTGCTGATGCACGAAGACGCCACCAAGGACATGGATAGCTATCGCAAGCTCACGCGCGAACACGCCGAGCTCGGGCCGCTGGTGGCGGTCTATCACGATTATCAACAGGCCGACAGCGACATCGCCGCCGCCACCGAAATGCTGCAAGACCCCGACATGAAGGATTTTGCCCAGGAAGAGATTCTCGATGCCAGGCGCCGCATGGAGCAGCTCGATCTCGATCTGCAGAAAATGCTCTTGCCAAAAGATGAAAACGACGACCGCAACATCTTCCTCGAAATCCGCGCCGGCACCGGCGGCGACGAATCGGCGCTGTTTGCCGGCGACTTGCTGCGCATGTATACGCGCTTTGCCGAACGCAACCGCTGGCAAGTCGAGATGGTCTCGGAATCGGCCTCCGAAGTGGGCGGCTACAAGGAAGTGATCGTGCGCGTGGCCGGCAACAGCGTCTATTCAAAACTCAAGTTCGAATCGGGCGGCCACCGCGTGCAACGGGTGCCGGCCACCGAAACCCAGGGCCGCATCCACACCTCGGCCTGCACCGTGGCCGTGATGCCCGAAGCCGACGAAGTGGCCGACGTCAACATCAATCCATCCGAGCTGCGCATCGACACCTATCGCGCCTCCGGCGCCGGCGGCCAGCACATCAACAAGACCGATTCGGCCGTGCGCATCACGCATCTGCCGACCGGCATCGTGGTCGAATGCCAGGACGACCGCAGCCAGCACAAGAACAAGGCGCAGGCCATGAAAGTGCTGGCGACCCGCATCAAGGATGCGCAATTGCGCGAACAGCAAAGCAAGGAAGCGGCGACCCGTAAAAGCCTGATCGGCTCGGGCGACCGCAGCGAACGGATCCGCACCTATAATTTCCCGCAGGGCCGGATGACCGATCACCGCATCAACCTGACGCTGTACAAGCTCGACTTCATCATGGACGGCGATCTGAGCGAGCTGACCAACGCCCTGGCGGCCGAGCACCAGGCGCAGCTGCTGGCCGAGCTGGCCGAATAAAATTATTGCGCACAGTGATAGACTGTTGCCCGATGCTGATTTATGCCCCCTGTTACCCAACCTGTTCCGGACCAGATCATGAATAAAATTTCTCCTCGTTTGCTGCTGACGCTGATCGGCTTGAGCGCTCTCGGCTTGCTGGCCATGGCGCTGTATTCGCAGCATGTCGGGCACATGCTGCCGTGCCCTCTGTGCGTGTTGCAGCGCTATGCCTTTGCCTGCATCGCGCTGTTTGCCCTGACCGGCGCCAGCCGGGCCGACGCCGACCATACGCGCCGGCCGTCGGCCGTGCGCCAGGCCAGCACCGGCCTGGGGCTGCTTGCCGCGCTGGCCGGCGGCGGCGTCGCCGTCTACCAGGTCTGGCTGATGGCGCATCCGAGTTTTTCCTGCGGCATCGATCCGATGGAAACCTCGCTCAACACCATCATCACCGCGCGCTGGCTGCCGTGGATCTTCAAGGCCGACGGCCTGTGTTCGACCGAATATCCGCCGCTGCTGGGCCTGTCGTTTCCGCAATGGGCGCTGGTCTGGTTCGTCATTTATGCGCTGGCCCACATCTACCTGCTGGCCAGACGCCGCAAATAAGCGATGCCGACACCGCAGCAGGCGCTGGAACTGGCGCGCAGCATCCATCCGGGGGCGACACTCGAAGCGATCGAGCGCAGCCGCCTGCTCGACCCGCTCGAACAGCGTTTGCTGCTGTGCCATGTGCTCGGCCTGAGCCGGGTCGAATTGATCACGCGCGGCGCCCGCAGCCTGAGCCAGGCTGAAGCGGCCGCGCTCAGCGCGCTGTTCGGGCGGCGTCTCGATGGCGAGCCGATCGCCTATCTGCTCGGGCAGCGCGAATTTTTCGGTTTGCCCTTGCACGTCTCGCCTGCCGTCCTGATTCCGCGCCCCGAAACCGAACTACTGGTCGAACTGGCGCTTGCGCGTCTGGCAGCCGGGGCCCGCGTGCTCGACCTCGGCACCGGCAGCGGCGCCATCGCGCTGGCCATCGCCCACAGCAGGCCCGATGTGACGGTCACCGCGCTCGACCTCAGCAGCGCGGCGCTGGCGGTGGCGCGGCGCAATGCGCGCGAACTACAAATTGACAACGTCAGCTTCCTCGAGAGCAGCTGGTATGACGCGCTCGACGGCGCGCCGCGCTTCGACCTGATCGTTTCCAACCCGCCCTATATCGAACGGGGCGACCGCCATCTGAGCCAGGGCGATTTGCGCTTTGAGCCGCTCGATGCGCTGACCGACCACCAGGACGGACTGGCGGCGCTGCGCCTGATCGTCAGCGGCGCGACGCCTCATCTGCGGGCCGGCGGCTGGCTATTGATGGAGCACGGTTACGACCAGGCCGCGGCGGTGCGCGCCCTGCTGGCGGCGCAAGAGATGCAGGAGGTGCAAAGCTGGCGCGACCTGGCCGGCATCGAGCGCGCCAGCGGCGGCCGCCGGCCTGGCGGATATCTCGACGATGAAAGCGCCGCACACAGCCGTTGAGGCGGCCGTCCGATTTTTTTTGCTAGAATGGACGGCTAACTACTGGAGTCGTTCATGCCTCATTCTCTTTCGCCGGTCCGTCCTCGCCCTATTCTTCTTCGCCCGCTTCATCACACCATTCTTGCCCTCACGATGACGCTGTCGGCCGCGCTGTGCTGCGCGCCGGCCCAGGCGGCAGCACCGGTCGCCAGCCATAGCGCCGATGCGCGCGCGCAGGCTGCGGCACTGTACGACGCCGACTGGCAATGGCATATGCGCCACATGCCGGAATGGGCGACCGCAGTCGGCGACAACCGCTACAACAATTTGCTGTCGGACAGTTCGCTGGCCGGTTCGCGTTCTGCCAATGCCCACGAGCAGGAGATGCTCGCGAAGATTAAGGCCATCAACCCGGCCAGCCTGCATGGCCAGGACCTGACCTCTTACCAGCTGTTCCTGTACGAAAAAGAAAAAGCCGTGCAAGGCGCGAAATTCTATCCGTATATGGCGCAACCGATCACGCAGCAAGACGGCATTCATATCGCCTTCGTGCAAATGGTCGCCCAGACCCCGTTCAAGACGGCGCGCGACTACCGCAATTACATCGCCCGCCTGCAAGCCTGGCCGGCGTATGTCGACGGCATCATCGCCCAGCTGCAGGAAGGTGTCCGCACCGGCTGGGTGGCGCCGAAAGCGACCATGCGCATCGTCCCCGACCAGCTCAAGCAGTTGCATGAAAAACTGATGGAAAGCCCGATCGCGGCGCCTTTCAACGACATTCCGGCCACGATTTCGAAAGCCGAACGCCAGCGCCTGGCCAGCCTCGGCAAAGCCAGCCTGGCGCGCGATGTCGGTCCGGCGCTCGGCAAGCTCGAAGCCTATTTGCGCAGCACCTATCTGCCGGCCGCGCGCGATTCGATCTCGGCGGCGGCACTGCCTGCCGGCCCGGCCTACTATGCTTTCGCGGTCAAGGAAAATACGACCACCGACATGACGCCGGTGCAAATTCACGCGCTGGGACTGAAAGAAGTGGCGCGCATCCAGGCTGAAATGAAAGCGACCATTGCCCAGACCGGCTTCAAGGGCGACTTCGCGGCCTTCGTCGCCTTCGTCAACAGCGATCCGCGCTTTTTCTATACGTCGAAAAACGAATTGCTGGACGGTTATCGCGCCATCATCAAAAAGACCTATGTGCAATTGCCGGCCCTGTTCGCGCAGTTGCCGCGCGGCGCCGTCGATGTCAAGCCGGTCCCTGAAATCGGTGCCGAAGACCAGGGCGCAGCGTATTACGATCAGGGCACGCCCGACGGCAAGCGGCCCGGCTATTTTGTCGCCAATACCTCGAAACTGGAAACCCGCGCCAAGTGGGAAATGGAAACCCTGACCCTGCATGAAGCGGTGCCGGGCCACCATCTGCAGGTCGCACGGGCCCAGGAAATTGCGGGCCTGCCGAACTTCCGCCGCTTCGGCTGGTATGTGGCATTCGGCGAAGGCTGGGCGCTGTATGCGGAAAGCCTGGGCGCCGAAATGGGTTTTTATACCGATCCGTATTCGATGTTCGGCCATTTGAACGATGAATTGTTCCGCGCCGTGCGCCTGGTGGTCGACACCGGCATCCATGCGAACGGCTGGAGCCGCGAACAGGCGATTGCCTACATGGACGCCAATACCGCCAATCCGCATAGCGACAACATCGTCGAGGTGGACCGCTACATCGGCTGGCCGGGACAGGCGCTCGGCTACAAGATCGGCCAGCTGAAGATCCGCGCGCTGCGCGACAAGGCGCAACTGGCGCTGGGCGACAAATTCGATGTGCGCGGCTTTCATAACGCCGTCATCGACAATGGCGCGCTGCCGCTGGCGGTGCTCGAACAGCAAATCGACTTGTGGATTGAACAACAAAAAAAATCGGCGGCGGCGCACGCCAAAGCGAACGGCGCTTAAACTCGCCATGCCGTGCACGATGCTGCGGACACAAACCTGTTACAAAAGAAATTCGGTGGCCGCAGCATGAACTTTCAATTTAGGTTACTCTCCGGGTCAACAGAAAATGCAGTTGAAGGAGCATAAATTGAATACGACATTATCGCGCCGTTTGGCGCTGTTGGCGCTGGACGCCAATAAACCGCTGCTCAATCAGGGTTTGCGCGGCATCGAGCGCGAAACGCTGCGCGTCGACGCCCATGGCGCGCTGGCCGCCACCCCGCATCCGGTCGCGCTCGGCGCGGCCCTGACGCACCCGCACATTACGACCGACTATGCCGAAAGCCTGCTCGAATTCATCACGCCGGCCGAACACGATATCAGCCAGACCCTGAGCAAGCTCGAGGCCGTCCACCGTTACAGCTATACCGAGCTTGGCGACGAGTTGCTGTGGAGTCAATCGATGCCGTGCGAATTGCCGGCAGAAAAAGACATCGCCATCGCCTGGTACGGCAAATCGAATCTGGGCATGTTAAAACACGTCTACCGGCGCGGCCTGGCGCTACGCTACGGCAAGGCCATGCAATGCATCGCCGGCGTCCACTACAATTATTCCTTGCCCGACGATTTGTGGGCACTGCTGAAAAAAGAAGAAGGCGTGGCCGGCAGCGCCAAGTCGTTTCAGTCGGAAAGCTATTTTGCGCTGATCCGCAATTTCCGCCGCTATAGCTGGCTGCTGATGTACCTGTTCGGCGCCGCGCCGGCGCTGTCCAAAGGTTTTTTGCGCGGCCGCGCGCATCAGCTCGAGACGCTGTCGTCGGACACCCTGTATCTGCCGTATGCGACCAGCCTGCGCATGAGCGACCTCGGTTATCAAAACGATGCGCAATCGGGCCTGACGCCGCAGGAAAACAGCCTCGACAACTATGTCGCCACGCTGACCGCCGCCGTCAACCGGCCGTATGCGCCATACGCGGCCATCGGCACCCGGCAAAATGGCGAATGGGTGCAGATTTCGACCAATGTGCTGCAAATCGAAAACGAATATTATTCGACCATCCGCCCCAAGCGCGTGATCCGCACCGGCGAACGGCCGATCCAGGCGCTGTGCGCGCGCGGCGTCCAATATATCGAAGTGCGCTGCCTCGATGTCGATCCGTTCGAGGCGGTCGGCATCAACGTCAAGACCGCGCGCTTTCTCGATGCCTTCCTGCTGTTTTGCGCGCTCGACGCCAGTCCGGCCACCAGCGAACAGCAAGGCCTCGAATACAAATCCAATTTCGCGCTGGCGGTCAAGGAAGGCCGGCGGCCGGGCCTGATGCTGCGGCGCCAGGGACAGCCGCTGTCGCTGCAAGCCTGGGGCCAGCAATTGCTCGAACAAATCCGGCCGCTGGCCGCCTTGCTCGATCAAGCGCGCGGCGGCAGCGACCATCTCGATTCGCTGGCGCAGCAGCAAGCCAAGCTGGCCGATCCGGCCCTGACGCCATCGGCCAGGGTGCTGACTGCAATCAAGGACAACGGCGGCTCGTTTACGGCCTTCGGCCTGCAGCAAAGCCGCCTGCATGCGGCGCAGCTGAAGGCGCAGCCGCCGAGCGCCGACGAACGCGCCTACTTTGACGAGCTGGCCAGGAAATCGCTGGCCGAGCAAGAAGCGATCGAAGCCGAGCCGCAAAGCAGTTTCGAAGACTATCTGGCGGCCTATCGCAGCAGCACTTTGTGCAAGCACTGCAACTGACGATTTTTCGCGCTCAGCGGCTTATTTAGTTGCCCACTCATTTGCCAACTCAGTTGCCCACTCAGCTCCCCGCGCCGATGCCCACGCCGCTGCCCAGTTCGCCCTCCTGCCTGCGCAATCGCGATGCGATTCTGGCGCTGCTGCGCCAGCAGTTTTCCGACCGCCGGCAGGTTCTGGAAATCGGCAGCGGCACAGGCGAGCATGCCATTTTTTTCAGTGCGGCGCTGCCGCACCTGCGCTGGCAGACGAGTGACGTCGCCGCCCATCAGCAGGCCATTGCAGCGCGCCTGCAAGCCGAGCCGCTCGCCAATTGCCTCGCGCCCGTGGTGTTCGACGTCAGCCGCGACAGCTGGCCGGACGGCGACTTCGACGCCGTGTTCAGCGCCAACACCTGTCACATCATGGCGTGGCAACAGGTGCAGGCGATGTTCGCCGCCTTTCGCGCCCACTTGCCAGGCGGCGCCGTGCTCTGCCTCTACGGACCGTTCAATTATGGCGGACAATTTACCAGCGCCAGCAATGCCGCCTTCGACCGCAGCCTGCGCGCCACAGCGCCGCAGATGGGCGTGCGCGACTTCGAGGCGGTCGATGCGCTGGCGCGGGCGGCCGACCTGCAGCTGCAAGCCGATTATGCGATGCCGGCAAACAACCGCCTGCTGGTCTGGCGCCGTACCTGAACCGCCGCCGGCCCTGGCCGCGCGACGCTAATTCTGGGAATTTTTCAGCCGCAGCAAACCGAGGCCGAGCAACATATACATGGCGCCGGCGCCGCGATTGAAACAGTCGGCCCGCCGCGGACTCGCAAACCAGCGCCGCGCAGAATGGGCCAGCAGCCCGTAAGCCATCAAGGAAAGAAACGAGAGCAGCATGAAGCTGGCAATCAGGATCGCGAACTGCGGCAGCAAGTCGTGCTGCGCGCTCAAAAATTGCGGGAACAGCGCCGTAAAAAACAGGATCGCATTCGGATTGGTCAGCGCCAGGAAAAAACCCTGCAAATACAGCGCGCGGTTGCTGCGCACATCGTGCGGCGCCGGCGCCGCGAGCGCGGCAAAGAGATTCGAACGCGAGCGCCATTGTTTGATGCCGAGATAAATCAGGTAAGCGGCGCCGGCCAACTTGAGCACCCCGAACAGCATGGCCGAGGTCTTGAGCAGCGCGCCGAGCCCGGTCATCGTCAGGCTGGCGACGATCAGGCAGCCGCTGACATTGCCCAGCGATGAAAACGCGACCCGCCGCAGGCCCAGCGTCATGCTATTGGAAATGGCCAGCAAGACGGCCGGTCCGGGGCTCATGATGGTCAGCGAGGCAACGGCGCAAAACAAGAGCCAGGTCGAAAATTCCATTACTTCCTTCTTCAATACAAACACATCGACTGACGCCGCTGCAACAAACAATATAAAACCGGTAAAACCCTGCGGACCGCGCGCCTGAGGCGCGTCCCCTTACTCGTCGATGCCTTCGCTGGCCTGCTGCGCAAAAATGGCGTGCAAGTCTTCCTGCGTCATCTTGATGTTTTGCGCCGAACCCTCGGCCAGCATGGCATCTGCCAGTTCCGATTTCTGGCGTTGCAAGACCTGGATCTTTTCTTCCAGCGTGTCCTTGGCGATCAGGCGGTAGACAAATACCGGCTTGTCCTGGCCAATGCGCCAGGCGCGGTCGGTCGCCTGATTCTCGGCGGCCGGATTCCACCACGGATCGTAATGGATGACGGTATCGGCGGCGGTCAGGTTCAGGCCGACGCCACCAGCCTTCAGGCTGATCAGGAACACCGACACCGCGCCCTGCTGAAAGGCCGAGACCTGGCCGCTGCGGTCGCGCGTATCGCCGGTCAATAAGGCGTAATCGATCTTCAGCGCGCTCAATTCGTCTTCGATCAGTTTGAGCATGCTGGTAAATTGCGAAAAGATCAGGATCTTGCGCCCCTCTTCGAGCAATTCCTGCACCATCTGCACCAGCAGCGCCAGCTTGGCCGACGGCACCGTCGATTTTTTCGCCAGCGCCGACTTCACCAGGCGCGGATCGCAGCAGACCTGGCGCAGCGCCAGCAAGGCATCGAGAATGACGAGCTGGCTGCGCGCCACCCCCTTCTTGGCGATTTCGTCGCGCACTTTTTTATCCATCGCCAGGCGCACCGTTTCGTACAGATCGCGCTGGGCGCCCGAGAGGGCGACATTGAGCACCACCTCGGTCTTGGGCGGCAATTCCTTGGCCACCACATCCTTGGTCCGGCGCAGCAAAAACGGCTTGATGCGGCGCGACAGCAGCGCGCGGCGGATATCGTTGCCCTCTTTTTCGATCGGCGTGCGGAACTGGTTGTTGAAGGTCTTTTCGTCGCCGAGCAGACCGGGCAGCAGGAAATGCATCTGCGACCACAATTCGCCGAGATGATTTTCCAGCGGCGTGCCGGTCAGGCACAGGCGGTGGCGGGCGCGCAGCAGGCCGGCCGTTTGCGTGACCTTGGAGCGCGTATTCTTGATGTAATGCGATTCGTCGAGAATGACCAGATGGAACAGCTGTTCGCGCAAGACCTGTTCATCGCGGCCGAGCAGCGCATACGTCGTCAGCACCAGGTCGTATTCGCCGATATGCTCGAAATGGCGGGCCCGCGCCGGCCCCTGCAACAGCAGCACGCGCAAGCTCGGGGCGAAGCGCGCCGCTTCATGCTGCCAGTTGCCCATCAGGCTGGTCGGGGCGATCACCAGGGCCGGGCGGTCGAGGCGGCCGGCATTTTTCTCGACCAGGATGTGGGCCAGGGTCTGGATCGTCTTGCCCAGGCCCATATCGTCGGCCAGGATGCCGGCCAGATCGTGTTCGCGCAAAAACTGCATCCACGACAGGCCGTCGCTCTGATAATCGCGCAGCGTGGCCTGCAAGCCCTCCGGCTTGGGCACGGTTTGCACGCCGTTGCTGCGCGCCAGTTTTTGCCCCATGGCGCGCAAGGCGTCGCCGCCTAGCCAGCGCAGCTTGGCGCCGCGGTCGAGATCGGCCAGGCGCGCCGCATCGAGCGTCGGCAGGCGCAGCTTGGCGCTGCCCTTCTCGCTGAAATACAATTCGCCGAGCGTGCCCAGAATCGGCTTGATGCGGCCCCACGGCAGCGCCACCCGCACGCCGTCCTTGACGGTGGCCAGCAACTGATCGCTATCGGCATGTTCGGCCAGCGTGGCCGGATTGAAGTCGTGCGGCGCGTTGCGGATCAATTGCACCAGCACCGGCAGCAGCGGCACCCGCTCATGATTGACGACGATGCCCAGTTCAAGATCGAACCACGGGCTGCTGCTGTCGGCGGCGAGCGTGCCGCCATCGGCCGCGCCGGCATCGACTTCGGCATACCAGTCGTCGATGTCGACCACGTCGTAACGGTATTCGGGCGTCTTTTCGACCAGCCAGCCGAGCGCGGCCAGGCGCGGCACCTCTTCGCGCGCAAAGCGCAGCCATTCGGTCTGGTTCGGCAATTGCAGCACGCCCGGCAAGCCGAGCAGCGGCACCGCCGGCTGGCCGGTCAGCGGCGCCAGGCCGGCGCCGCGCAAGACTTCGAGCGCAGCCTTTTCGGCGCCAACGTCGCGCTCGATGATTTCCATGCCGTCGGCGCTATGGCGCACCACCTGCCGGCTCGGATCGAAGCCGACCGCCACGCCTTCATAGGCAAACGATAATTGGGCAAAATCGTACCAGTTGCCGGCCTGTTTATCGACTTTGGCGCCGCCGGCCTGCGATACGCTGCCCAGCAGCAGGCGCGGGGTCGGCTTGATATCGCCGAGCACGCGGCGCTGCAATTGCAAAGGCATCGGCAATATTTCGTGCAGGCCGCGCGCCAGCAGCAGCGCCGACAAGGCCAGACGGTCTTTGGCCGCCACCGGCGGCGCTTGCGCCACCAGCACTTGCAAATCCTGAAAAGTGAGCGTCTTGCTGGTTTGCAGCAAGGTTAATTCACCAAAGGAAAGATTGTCGATATACCAGGGCGGATCGGTCGGCAAGATGAAGTCGACCGTCGTGCCGGCACCGGGATTGCCATCGGCGTCGAGGGCCTGGAATTGCCAGCTCAGACGCGAGACATCGTTGCCGATATCGCGCCAGGCCAGATGGGCGCCGCGCAATGGCGCCGCCTTTAAAGGATAAAGCTGGCCGTTGGCGGCATCTTCCCAGGAATTGGTCCAAAGTAGCAGATTTTTATCAGCTAGCTGGCGCAACAGTTGGGCGCCGATCTTGCCGCGCGGCTCGGTAGCGTTGCCGGCATAAGACAAAAAGCCAGTGCGCATGGCAATAAACAGGCGCAACAAGTCTTCGTCCTGATCGGACATATAGCTGGCGCGCGTGGTCAGCAGGCTGTTGAGATCGCTGACGGCGCTGCTGGAGGCCACATCGCCATTGGCGCGCAAGCGCGCCTTGCGCACGCTCAGTGTCACATATTTGCCACTATATTCGGGCGCCAGCACAAAAACGAGGCGGTAGACGGGCTTGCCGGCCTCGCTGTCGGGGGCGACGCCGGGCGCTACCTTCGGCCGGGTTGCCGTCTCTATCCTTTGCAACCACAGGCCCAGCGCCACCGGCAGCGCCGGTTTGGCGGCCGGCGCTGGCGCAGTCGGCACGGGCGCACTTGGCGTGCTTGGCACAGCGGGCGTGGCAGGGGCAGCCGGGCTGCCTTGTTCCATATTGGGCAAGGAACCCGGCTTTTTTGCTTCGAGAAAGCCCAGCAGCAGCGCCACCGCATGCTTGCAGTTATGCGCGACCGGGCAGCTGCAACTGCACTCGAAACGGCTGCCGAGCTTGTCGGTGACGCTGTCGATATCGACCAGGTAGACGCGCTCATTGCTGCCGGCGACCACCCCGTGCAAGCGGGCACTCTCGGCGCGGATACGGCTGACCCGCCCCTTTTTTGCATAGTCGAGACCGCGGGCATAGGTCCCGCTGTCGAAATTGGCAACGACATCTTCAATCGTAAAATGCAATCTGGCAGGCATCTGTGTCATGGCTTTGGCATACGGAAAGACGCGATCAACTCGTTATTATGCGCGAACTTATGCGCGGCGTCTTATTTCGGACTGGAATTTTTTCAGTGTCAAGACTGGCGCAACGCGCAGGAATGCGTATCATCTTGTGCTTGATCGACTGCCCCACCACTTTCAAACCCATGCTGCCATCCATCGAACAACGTCTTGCCCTCGAATTATCGGCCACGCCGGTCCAAGTCATCGCCGCCATCGGCCTGCTCGACGAGGGCGCCAGCGTGCCTTTCATCGCCCGTTACCGCAAGGAAGCCACCGGCGGCCTCGACGACACCCAGCTGCGCCTGCTCGAAGAGCGCCTGCGCTATCTGCGTGAACTCGAAGACCGGCGCGCGGCCGTGATCGCCTCGATCGAAGAGCAGAACAAGATGACGCCGGCCCTGCTCGAGGCCATCACCCATGCCGAAGACAAGACCCGGCTCGAAGACTTGTACCTGCCCTACAAGCTCAAGCGCCGCACCAAGGCCCAGATCGCCCAGGAAGCCGGGCTGACGGCGCTGGCCGACGCCCTGCTGGCAGACCCGACGCGCGAGCCCGAAGTCGAGGCCCAGGCTTATCTGAAGCCGCCATTTACCGGCCCGGCCGGCGACAACCCCGGCGTGGCCGACACCAAGGCGGCCTTGGATGGCGCGCGCCAGATCCTGATGGAACGCTTTGCCGAGGATGCCGCGCTGCTGCAGGCGCTGCGCAGCTATCTGCTCGAGCACGGCGTGGTCGAATCGAAAGTGGTGGCCGGCAAGGAAGACGCCGGCGAAAAATTCGCCGATTATTTCGACTACAGCGAAAACCTGGCCAGCGTGCCGTCGCACCGGGCGCTGGCGCTGTTTCGCGGGCGCCGCGAAGAGATGCTCAGCGTCGTGCTGCGGCTCGACAGCGAAGAAGAAAAACCGAAATGGGATGCCCCGCACAATCCGTGCGAGGCGCGCATCGCCGCCCATTTCGGCATCAGGCACGCCAACCGCGCGGCCGACAAATGGCTGCTCGACACGGTGCGCTGGACCTGGCGCGTGAAAAGCTTCATGCATCTGGAAACCGAATTGATGAGCGCGCTGCGCGAACGCGCCGAAGTCGACGCCATCAATGTCTTTGCCCTCAATTTGAAGGCGCTGCTGCTGGCGGCGCCGGCCGGCCCGCGCGCCACCATGGGCCTCGACCCCGGCGTGCGCACCGGCGTCAAGGTCGCCGTGGTCGACGCCACCGGCAAGGTGGTCGACACCGCCGTGATCTATCCGCACCAGCCGAAAAACGACTGGGACGGCTCCTTGCACGTGCTGGCCCAGCTGGCGGCCAAGCATCAGGTCTCCCTGATTTCGATCGGCAACGGCACGGCCTCGCGCGAAACCGACAAGCTGGCGCACGACCTGATCAAGATGCGCCCTGAATTAAAACTGACCAAAATCGTCGTCTCCGAAGCGGGGGCCTCGGTCTATTCGGCCTCCGAATTTGCCTCGCGCGAATTGCCCGACATGGATGTCTCGCTGCGCGGCGCCGTGTCGATCGCGCGCCGCCTGCAAGACCCGCTGGCCGAGCTGGTCAAGATCGATCCGAAATCGATCGGCGTCGGCCAATACCAGCACGACGTCGGCCAGACCCAGCTGGCGCGCTCGCTCGACGCCGTGGTCGAAGACTGCGTCAATGCGGTCGGGGTCGATGTCAACACGGCTTCGGCGCCGCTCCTGGCGCGCGTCTCGGGCCTGTCAAGCAGCGTGGCGCAAAGCATCGTCAGCCACCGCGATCTGAAAGGCGCGTTTGCCTCGCGGGCGGCGCTGCGCGCGGTGCCGCGCCTGGGCGACAAGACCTTCGAACAGGCGGCCGGCTTTTTGCGCGTGATGAACGGCGACAATCCGCTCGACGCCTCGGCCGTCCATCCGGAATCGTATCCGCTCGTTGAAAAAATCCTGGCCGACATCAAGCACGACATGACGGCCGCCGGCCTGGCTTCGGTGATCGGCGACAGCAAATTGCTGCGCTCGATCAACCCCGCCAAATATGCCGACGACCAGTTCGGGGTGCCGACAATTACCGATATCTTGAAGGAACTGGAAAAACCGGGGCGCGATCCGCGGCCGGAATTTACCACAGCCACCTTCAAGGAGGGCATCGAGAAAATCAGCGATCTGCAGCCCGACATGATTCTCGAAGGCGTGGTCACCAATGTCGCCGCCTTCGGCGCCTTCGTCGACATCGGCGTGCACCAGGATGGCCTCGTGCATATCTCGGCCCTGTCGTCGACCTTCGTCAAGGATCCGCACACGGTGGTCAAGGCCGGCCAGGTGGTCAAGGTCAAGGTGCTCGAAGTCGATGAAAAGCGCAAGCGCATCGCCCTCACCATGCGCCTGTCCGACAGCGCGCCGCAGCCCGGCAGCAAACCCGAACAGAAAGGCGACCGCAACGACAGCCGGCGCCTGGCCCAGCATCAGCAGAGTGCACCCAAACAGCAGCCGCAAGGCAGCATGGCGGCCGCCTTTGCCAAGTTGAAGGGCTGATCCCGGGGCGCGGGTCCGGCAGGCCGATATCAAAGACGCAATACGAGGGGGCGGACGCCGTCGGCTGCCGCAACGCCGTTCAGCACGATCGGCGCGTTTTTCTTATAATGGGGTATTGATTTGCGTATTTCCTTATACGAATCACTTACTTAGCAATTTATTTAGCACTTTATTTAGCACTCAGTTAGCACTTTATTTAGCACTCAGTTAGCACTTTATTTAGCACTCAGTTAGCACTTTATTTAGCACTCAGTCAGCACCCCACTTAACACTTTTCAGAGGCAATCATGAGCGAAGTACAAACCTGGATTCAAAAGACCGTCACCAGCAACCCGGTCGTGCTATTCATGAAAGGCACGGCGCAATTTCCGCAGTGTGGTTTTTCGGGGCGCGCGATTGAGATCCTGAAAGCCTGCGGCGTCGAAAACATGGTCACCATTAACGTGCTCGACAATGCCGACGTGCGTCAAGGCATCAAGACCTATTCGAGCTGGCCAACCATTCCGCAACTGTATATCAAGGGCGAGTTCATCGGCGGTTCCGACATCATGACCGAAATGTATGAATCGGGCGAATTGAAGACCTTGCTTAATGCCTGATAGGCCCCCCCTGCAAGCTCTGCCTGCAGCGCCGGCAAGACGCCGGCTGGTGGTCGCCATCACCGGCGCCACCGGTTCGGTGTACGGCGTGCGGCTGCTGCAAATTCTTCAAGAAATCGACGGCATCGAAAGCCACTTGCTGGTGTCGGACGCGGGCGTGCTCAATCTGCACCACGAGCTCGGCATGAAGCGCGCCGACGTCGAGCAATTGGCCGACGTCGTCTACAATGTGCGCGATGTCGGCGCCGCCATTGCCAGCGGCTCGTTCCAGGCGGACGGCATGGTGGTGGCGCCCTGCTCGATGCGCACCCTGGCGGCGGTCGCGCACGGCCTGTCGGACAATCTGATCACGCGTGCGGCCGACGTCGTCCTCAAGGAGCGCCGGCGCCTGGTCCTGATGGTGCGCGAGACGCCCTTCAACCTCGCGCATCTGCGCAATATGACGGCCGTGACCGAAATGGGCGGCATCATCTTCCCGCCGCTGCCCGGCTTTTATCAGCGGCCGCAAAGCATTGCCGAGATGGTCGACCATACGCTGAGCCGCGTGCTCGATCTGTTGGGGATTGCCCAGCCGCAGGCGGCGCGCTGGAACGGCTTGAAGAACGCCGGCGAATAAGGCCGCGGCCCGACCGGGCGCGGCCGCAAGCGGGCGCTCAGGCAGTGCAATTGCGACACGAAAGGGGCCAGATCGAGGCCGCCGTCGCGCCCGGCCCTAATCGCGGCCAAACAAAACCGCCAACGTCGAACCAGCGACATTGTTCAGCCTGCGGCTGCGCCGCACGATCGCCACACCAGACTCCAGGCAAGAACAGCGGCGATTACACCGCGGTCATAGCCTGTCCGGAAACGCTCCCGACGCCGTTTATTTTTTTTCGAACTGCGTGCAACGTGCAGTTTTTTGGTCTTTTGCCTCTTCCACCATCCGTCTGTGCATGATGCGTTTGCGCATCACAGCGGCATGCTGTTCGGCTGTCATTGGAGGAACCGTCATCAAGTCTTTCAACTGAGCGGTATTACTGTAATTACTTTTCATTAGACGGCTCAAAGAATTGACTCCGTTAGTGTTGAATAAACCAGTTTATGCAAGGCAACAGGTCGAGCACAGTACACATTACCACCATTTTGCCCTTGCTACATGTCATTCTCATGAAAAATATCAATTCATTGTAACGCGCATTTCGCGGCCGTGCAGCGCGCCGCTTGCCGCATCGTTGAGCTGGCTCTAGGAACGTTTCGCAAGCAGGCTTGCCTCAATGCGGCCGGCTTATTTTTTGCCGAGCGGCAGTAGGTAATAAGGGATATCGTAACTGATGCGAAAGCCGAGCTTTTGCGCCAGCTTCATCGACCCGACGTTGGCGCCGCGGCACGACCACACCGGTTCCAGGCCGCGCTGCAGACACTCGGCAATCAGGCGGCAGCAGCTCAGGAAAGCCAGCCCCCGGCCGCGAAAGATGTCGCGGGTTTCCATCCCCAATTCCATGTACGACCCTAGCATGACGGCCGAAAAGGCCTGACAGGCCAGCTGGTCGCGGTAAAACAGATCGAAACCGGCCCCGCGCTGCGCGAAGTCGGCTGCCGATCTCCAGAACGATGACGGCCGCACGCTGCCCTGCATGGCATCGAAGGTGGCGGCATCGGTGCGGCGCAGGTGAGCACCGTCGGGCAAGGCCGTCAGCGCGCCCCACAGATGAGCGTCGCGCTCGAAAACGAAATTGAGACGCCGGTGGCATTCGATGCCGGCATGCGGCGCGAACAACGCCGCCAGCACCGCATCCCAGTCGAAGGGATAGGCTTGCAGCCATTCGCATGCGCTCCTGCTGCGCGCCGTATCGAGCGCATGCGCCAGAAAGCGGGTGTTGAATGGCGCATTGTCGGCCGCGCCAAACAGCAGCGACATGCCGCACGGATGGACGATGTAAAAAGTCGCGGGATGCGCAACATCATCGACATAGACGCGGCCGTCAACCATGCGCGCCAGCACCGCCTGCGCGAACAGCGTATTGATCGGAACCCGGTCGAGAACGCGCGCATGGCGCGCATAGAGCTCTACAGGCAGCAGATACATGGGGCGGCGATGAAAGTGAGCATGGTAAAGAGTATGCCGGCAGCAACGTTAACCTCATCGTGCCAGTTTGTTGCCTTCAATGCAAATGCGGCTCAGGCATAAAAAAACCGCTCAGCTTGTGACTGAACGGTTTGCTGGCGCAGCGCCGATTTTCGTGGAACCGGGAACCGCTTAGAACTTATAGCGAAGACCGACCGAGATCAGGTCGGCCTTGATATTGACGCCATTTACTTTCAGCACTTTGCCGAAATCTTCATATTCAAGTACTGCGGAAAGCTTTTTCGAGACGTGATAGACAAGACCGAGGCCTAGCAGCGTGCTGTTCTGGTTCTTGCTGTAATCGCTCTCGCCATAGGTGGCGAGCGTCACATGGCTGCGCGCGACGCCGACTTTGCCGGTCAGCGAGTATTTTGTATTGATTACCTGGGTCCCGGTCAGGGCCACATAACTCGTGCGGACCTTGCTCGTCATGGTGTCGCTACCGTCGAAAAAACTCGACTTGCCCATATCGGTATAACCGGCTTCGAGGCCGACGTTTTTCGTGAAATCGTAGCCGCCGTACAGCTTGTAGCCGGTATCGGAAGTGCTGATCGAACCGTCAATGTTGTCACCGAGCTTTTGCTCGGCGCTACCGGCATTGACGCCGGCATAAAAACCTTGCGCCTGGGCCAGAAGAGGAAGAGTCAGGGCAGCACCGATCAGGGCGCTCAGGATGTGTTTTTGCATGGTAAAACTTTCTAATCAGAGTATTGCGAAAAGGCTTGCTAGCATGCTACGCAGCTCAGGCAAAAGAAAGTCGATATTGGTGACAATTGGTAAGTTTAATTCGCCTCGACAGCGCCGAAATACCGGCAATCTGCCTATACAAGTACAATAATTAGGTTTGTATAATCAATGGCTTGCCGGCCCAGATATATTTTCCATACCGGAAATAATCAAGCGCCTGCCATTTTTCCGGTCGTTGCTTTTTAACAACGCAAAATATCTGAATATGCCAATATCGCAAGAAACAAAGCCAGCGCCTATTGCCAAAAATGTTTCAGCCAAACGCCGCCAATGGCGCCCGGGCTGCACGCTATAATGCGGTGGAAATCTCCATCCCTACCTTCACCACGAGACAGCCATGCAGATCACCATCTACCACAATCCCGACTGCTCCACCTCGCGCACCGTGCTCGGCATGATTCGCGGCGTCGGCGTCGAGCCGCAAGTCATCGAATACATGAAAACGCCATTGAGCCGCGAGGCGCTCAAGACGCTGATTGCGAGCGCCGGCCTGACGGTACGCGAGGCGCTGCGCACCAAAGGGACGCTGTATGGCGAACTCGGCCTCGACAATCCGGCGCTCGACGACGAGGCCTTGCTCGACGCCATGCACGCCCATCCCGAGTTGATCAACCGGCCGTTTGTGGTCACGCCCGAAGTGACGCTGCTGTGCAGGCCTTCGGAGCGTGTGCTGGAAATCTTGCCGACGCCGGGCTGGTCAGGATATTGCGGCTAAGGCGCGACGGCACGCCTATTGATCAAGTAGGCAATTTTGTCAAAAATTGGCGCTGAAAGCGGGACTGTGATCAGCCGTTGGCGACGCTGATGGTGGCCGGGGCGGGCCAGGTGCGGTGAGCGCAGCGGGCAGACTGGGCTGCCTCGAGTGGACTGCAAGTGTCTAGGGATTCCAGGGCGATTCACAGTATCTGCCCGCCCTTCTAGATATAGAACGTCTATGTGCCAGGCAGCGCCTGCGTCTGTCGTGACAATCCGCCTGGGAACGGAGAACCATCAACAGGAACGTTAGCCGCCATTAACGCCTCACTCGTTCTCACCGCACAGTCATCAAAAAAAACTATTCTTTCAAACTAAGTTTCTGCAATAAATTCGGAACATGTTTGCTCATAGACACAGACTGGCCTAATTTTTTCACATCAATAACGAGCATGTTGCGATAACACTTAATAGCAATATTCTCACCACGAAAAATGTACGGTCCAGGCTTATACGAAACGAAATCTATTTTCCATCCAGATACTTCATCGTTCAACAGTACTGATAATTTTTGATAGGCTGCATTATCATTTTCAATAGCTGTTTCTGAAACCAGCTCCCCCGAGGGTTTATAAGCTTCCAGAATCAATTGGGATGGAAGTTTCTTAATGGGGATATCCTCATCACATCCAACTATCATTCCCAGAAAGCTCATCACAATTAAGCATTGAAAACAAAAACGCAACATATCAATCTCCTCAATTAAAATTTTGGAGGCTCGCCAGCAGTACGTGCTCGAAGAATCTCATTTGTAATTTTTTCATGCTCCGAAGAAGTGAAAATTCGACAACTATTTGTGAGGACGTTATAAGGGTAATCCCCCCATTTTGAATGGGCGGCAAAAGTAGAAGTTAAGCGGCCATGACCAATTTCTGTATCGGTGTGATGCCGCCGCTGGCCATGTTGGGGCGTTCGTGATTGTAAGACCGATAACCATCGGGTAGCAAATTCCTGAACTTCATCGATGGTGTCGAACTTCAGATATCCGGAATTTCGTGGGAATTCGTCCACAATTTTCTCAAGGCTGGCAACTCTGCTTACATGCCCCATAGATGCGTCGCTATACGCAATAAAGTCGCAACTATGGAGCCATCTCGCATTCTGACATGTTCATAGATAAGGCGTTGTACCCTATAATGACTTATCTATGAACGGAGTAAATCATGCCAAAGAAGCTCTCCAAGGCTGAATCTTGGCCAACACTGGTGCAGGAGCGCCTCACCGCATGGGGTAAATGTATCAGCACGCAGCGCCTACGCCAGCGTATCACTGTCGCTGATTTGTCTGCCCGCCTGGGTATCTCCCGGACGACGCTGCTTCGGCTGGAAAAAGGGGACCCGGGTGCCGGTGCGGGAGCATATTTGACAGCACTTCTTGCGCTAGGCATCATCGACCAGGCGGCACCAGCACTGCCTGCGGAGCTTTGGCAAGGTGACTACGGTCAGCGCGTCAGATTGAGCCTGCAGGAAAAGGGAGCCTACGATGCTGAGTATTTCTAAACCGATATACATCTATCTGCAGCGACCAGATAGCGGTGAGTGGGTCACAGTTGGGCGGTACAAGGCAGACAAACCCGGAGAAGGTTTTTTCAAGTATGCCCCCTCTTACATTGATGCAGGGCTTGCCTGGGCCATTGACCCGCGAAACTTGGCGTTTTTGCCGGGAATGGATGTCCCGGCGCCACGGTATCAAGGCCTGCATGACGTCTTACGAGATGCATGCCCGGATGCATGGGGACAGGCTTTACTGCGCCGAGAACATAATCTGCCGGAAGAAGCTCCGCCGCTGCAATACTTGCTCAAAGCCGGCAACATTGACCGCTGGGGCGCACTTGCCGTAGGTTCAGGCGCCAAACCGCCGGACGCGAAAGTGAACACTCCTGGCCTGCCTCAACTCAGTGAGGTTGTTGAAGAATTGGCGGCACTCGCGGAGCGCCGGCCTACGATACGCGCAAAAATTCGTGCAAGGCTGGTCCAGACGGCCAGCGTGGGCGGTGCGCGGCCGAAAGCCACGGTGGCAGGCGACAACGGTCAGTTCTGGCTGGTTAAGCCGGAGATTGCAACAGACGTTGCCAATATTCCGCTGCTCGAACATGTGGCTCAGCAGTGGGGCGCGGCGAGTGGATTAAATTTTGCCACCACTGTCTTTCACCCTGCCACCGGTGGCAGGAATGCGGTACGGGTTTTACGGTTTGACCGAACCGGGCGGCAGCGCCACATGTGCGTGAGTGCCGCCTCCTTGCTGCAGGCCGAATATCCGGGCCTCCTGCAGACGGACCGCTGGAGCTATCCGCGCTTAGCCGAAGAACTGCGGTTGGCCGGCGCCCCCGTTGAAGACCGTATCGAACTGTTTGGGCGCATGATGTTTAATGCGGTATGCGGCAACGATGACGACCATGTGCGTAATCACGCCATTGTCTATAACGCGGACGAACGCCGCTGGCGGCTCGCGCCGGCTTTTGATGTCGTACCGAACCCGGTGGAAACGCCAGTGCGTCTTCACATGCAGCTATCGCAGGGGCGCTTCGACATTTCTCGGGTCGCGGCGTTGGCTGACGCACATCGTTTCGGATTTGCGAGTGTAACGGAGGCAGCAACCTATCTCGATGACCTGTTAGCACGTATCACGGCTGGCTTTGACGAGGTCGCACATTGGCTCGACCAGGACTGGAAAAACGTGCTGCACGAACGCTTGTCTCGCAACGTTGTCGTCCTGAGCGGGCGGCAAGAGCTAAACGGCAGGTAGGTACTTTTGACGAACTGTCGAACCGGAGGTTTGTTGAGCAAACCGAATAGCTTTCCACACGTTAATCCGGATCGGCGATTTTTTGTGACGAGCCTCACGATATCCCCATCCAGCTTCCTCCACCGCGAAGTAGGTCTTGCTGAGCATCGCCAGCTCGATCCGTGCGGTGTTGTTCGACCTGCCGGTCGAGACGCAATGATCGCGATACAAGGCCGCCAAGTCGCCTGAAAGCGCCACCATCGAATATTTATCGAGAAATCCAATGAGATGCTCGGCAGTGATTTTTTCGCTGCGCTGGGTAGTCGGCTTCTTGATTGGCGTGACTTCTACCAAATACCGCTGCAACGCGTCCTTGACCGTCAGGCGTTCCGCGCCAGCCCGCGAGATGTACACGCCACGCACCATCTCATCTTCAGCGCTGCGAGTCCAATCAGTGGCGTCGCGCTTGCTGCGGAAAGTCTCGGAAGTGATCGGCCAACCCTGCTTTCGGATGACGGCCTTCCAGGTGCCGGAATTGGTCTTGACGAGTGTTGCCATGAAGCCTCTGTGAGGCTGCGACGGTACCTAAAGTGTACCTTTTTGCGATCAACAAAGACAAACGCCCCACATGCAAGCACGTGAGGCGTTGTTTTTACTGCTAAATTCTGGTGCCGACTGCCGGTTTCGAACTGGCCACCTGATGATTACAAATCAACTGCTCTACCAAATGAGCTAAGTCGGCAAAACTTGAGAAAAAGGATTATACACTACTTTATGCGAGTTAGTGTCGGTTTACCACCCTTTTTTGGTGGTTCCGGATCATCATCGCCGGCTCCCGGCGTGGTCGGCACCGACGACAGCGTCGGAGTCGAGGCGCGCGGTGCCGGCGTGCCTGGCGGCGGTTCGTCGGACAGCGGGGCATCGACGCCGTCGCCGCTGCCGGAGACCACGTCAAACGCCATGCCCTGGTTGTTTTCGTTGGCATAAATTGCCAGCACATTATCGACCGGGACGTAGATTTCGCGCGAGACGCCGCCGAAGCGGGCGCTGAAGCGGATGTGGTCGTTTTCCATCTTCAAGCCGTGGGTCGCGCCAAAGCTGATGTTGAGGACGATTTCGCCGTTTTTGACGAATTCCATCGGGACCCGCGTGCCGCTGTCGACGCGGATCGCAAGATAAGGGGTGTAACCGCTGTCGGTGCACCATTCGTAAATGGCACGCAACAGATACGGCTTGGTAGACAGTTCAGACATAAAAAAACCAGCGCCAGGATAGTCCTTGCACCTGCGGTAAGACTCGCCGGCGCAAGGAAAGTGTCAACAAAGTGCGGCCAGATTAACGGCGCATCACTTTTTCGGATGGCGTCAGCGCTTCGATATAGGCCGGGCGCGAGAAGATGCGTTCGGCGTATTTCATCAACGGAGCCGCCGTTTTCGATAATTCGATGCCATAGTGATCGAGACGCCACAGCAGCGGCGCTACCGCCACGTCGAGCATCGAGAACTCGTCGCCGAGCATGTACTTGTTCTTCAAGAACAGCGGTGCCAGCGTCGTCAGGCGATCGCGGATTTCATTGCGCGCCTTGTCGTGGCTCTTGTCGTTGCTCTTGAGCTTGTCGTTTTCGAGCACGTGCACGTGCACGAACAACTCTTTTTCAAAGTTGAACAGCATCAGGCGCGCACGGGCGCGCATCAATGGATCGGCCGGCATCAGTTGCGGATGCGGGAAACGCTCATCGATGTATTCGTTGATGATGTTCGATTCGTACAGAATCAAATCGCGTTCGACCAGGATCGGCACCTGGCCGTAAGGGTTCATCGTGGAGATATCTTCAGGTTTGTTGAACAAGTCGACATCGCGCACTTCAAAGTCCATGCCTTTCTCGAACAAGACGAGACGGCAGCGTTGCGAAAATGGGCAGGTGGTACCTGAATAGAGAACCATCATTGTTATAGTTCCTTATAAACAAAGAAGGTGAGGGGCTCGCAGCGCCTCACCTTGTATCGGCGCGGGCAACATGCCAACACCGACTCAATCAAAAATAAAACTGGCGCGCCGGCCTGGGTATGGCCAGGCCGGAATGCCAGCGGGATTACTTAACCTCTTTCCAGAACGACGCGTTCAAGCGCCAGGCGAGAAAGGAAAACATGGCTAAAAATAAGACGACCCAGACGCCCAAGCGCTTGCGCAGCCCTTGGGACGGCTCCGCCATCCAGTTCAGATAACCGACCAGATCGGCGACGGCGCCGTCGTATTCGGTCGCCGACATCGTGCCCGGGGTCACGGTTTCGAAGCCGGCAAAATTATGCACCAGTTTTCCCGGTTCGTGCGGGTCTTTTTCTTCGACCATCTTCGCCGTCCGGATGCCTTGCAGTTGCCACAAGGCGTGCGGCATGCCGACATTGGGGAAAACCATATTGTTCCAGCCGGTCGGACGGCTTTCGTCTTTATAGAAAGTGCGCAGATAAGTATACAGGTAATCGGAACCGCTGCCGGCGCTCGAAGCCTTGGCCCGCGCAATCACCGACAGGTCCGGCGGCACCACCCCGAACCATTCCTTGGCGTCCTTGGCCTGCAAGCTCGTTTTCATCAGATCGCCGACCTTGTCGCCCGAAAACAGCAAATTGGTCTTGATCTGATCTTCGGTCAGGCCGAGGTCGCGCAAGCGGTTATAGCGCATCGAGGCCGCGGCATGGCAATTGAGGCAATAGTTGACGAACAACTTTGCGCCATTTTGCAGTGCCGCCAGATTGTTCGAGCGATCGGGCGCCACATCGAGCGGGTAACCGCCGGAATTGGCCAGCGCCAGCGTCGGCAACAGGCAGGCGGCGATCAGTAATTTCTTCAACAGCATTTTCAATAGCGTCATCTTGTTTTCCTCTGGCACGGTACGGTTAGTGCGGATGAAACGTGACACGATCAGGCACCGGCTTGAATTGGCCCATCGTACTCCACCAGGGCATCAACAACAAAAAGCCGAAATACACAAAGGTACAGGCTTGCGATACGCGCTCGCCGATCGGCGACGGCGGCTGCACGCCGAGGTAGCCGAGCGTGACAAAAGCGATGCCGAACACGATGAACACATAGCGGTGCCAGTGCGGGCGGTAGCGGATCGACTTGACCGGCGAGCGGTCGAGCCACGGCATGCCGCCGAGGATCACGACTGAAGAACCGAACAAGACCACACCCCAGAATTTGGCATCCAACATGCCCGGCAGCATGCCGACAATCATCAGCAAGGCCACCACCGCGATGGCGCCCTTGATCTTCGGCGCCAATTTGCTCTTGAGATAAATCAGCACGACATAGGCGGCGATGCCGACGATCAGCGCATACAGAAATTCCGAGGTCGTGGCCCGCAGAATCGAGTAAAACGGCGTGAAATACCAGGTCGGCGCAATATGCAGCGGCGTCTTGAGCGAATCGGCTGGAATGAAGTTGTTATATTCGAGGAAGTAGCCGCCCATTTCCGGGCCAAAAAACACGACTGCGCTAAAGATCACCAAAAACACCGTGACGCCGAAAATATCGTGCGTCGTGTAATACGGATGCGATGGAATGCCGTCCAGCGGATGGCCGTCGGCATCGAGCTTATCCTTGATTTCGATGCCGTCCGGGCTGCTCGAACCGACTTCATGCAAAGCGATCAGATGCGCCACCACCAGCCCCAGCAAGACCAGGGGAATGGCGATCACGTGGAAAGCGAAAAAGCGGTTCAGCGTCGCATCGGAGACCACATAATCGCCGCGAATCCACAAGGACAGGTCCGGTCCGATCAAAGGAATGGCACCGAACAGGTTGACGATCACTTGCGCGCCCCAGTAGGACATCTGGCCCCACGGCAAGAGGTAACCGAAAAACGCTTCCGCCATCAGGCACAGAAAGATCGCAAAGCCGAACAGCCAGATCAGTTCG
Organism: Oxalobacteraceae bacterium; assembly: GCA_021768485.1. Lineage (GTDB taxonomy): Bacteria > Pseudomonadota > Gammaproteobacteria > Burkholderiales > Burkholderiaceae_D > JAIZVZ01. The sequence goes on from JAIZVZ010000029.1 coordinate 34,123, forward strand.
CGCGGCTTGCGGTAGGAACCGTAGAGCAGCGCGCGCGTCATGTGCAGATAAATGATGATGAAAAATGCCGAGGCGCCGGTCGAGTGCATATAGCGCACCAGCCAGCCCCACGGCACTTCGCGCATGATGTATTCGACCGAACCGAAGGCCAGCGTGGCGTCCGGTTTGTAATGCATGGTCAGGAAAATGCCGGTGACAATTTGCATCACCAGCACCAGCGTGGCGAGGATGCCGAAGATGTACCAGAAATTAAAATTTTTCGGGGCGTAGTACTGGCCCCACTGATCGTTCCACAGCTTGGTCAGCGGGAAACGCGAATCGATCCAGCCCAAAGCCTTGGCTGCAATCGGCGCATCGGCCGGCAGCTTTTTTTCGACGAAAGCCATGTTATGCCTCACCTTTCTCGTCTTTGCCAATCAGAATTTTGGTATCGGACAAATACATATGTCGCGGGACATCAAGATTGGTCGGCGCCGGTTTGTTTTTGAAAACGCGGGCGGCCAGATCGAAGGTGGAACCATGGCAAGGGCACAAAAAGCCGCCGTGCCAGTCGTCGGGCAAGCTCGGTTGCGCGCCGGACTGGAATTTCGGCGATGGCGAACAGCCCAGGTGCGAGCAAATGCCGACCGTGACCAGAATTTCCTTGTGCTCGACGCGCGACCGCGTCTGGTTCTTGCAGTAATCGGGGATATCCATCGTAAATGGATGCAGCGATTGGGGGTCCGCGACCTGATTTTCGGTCAGGGCCAGGCTGGCCATCATTTCCGGGGTGCGCTTCAAGATCCAGACCGGCTTGCCGCGCCATTCGAACACTTTCATTTCACCGGGCTTCAGATCCGAGATATCGGCTTCGACCGGAGCCCCGCCTGCCTTGGCGCGTTCAGACGGTTGAAAAGTACTGACCAGTGCACCAGTTGTTGCCAGACCAGCTACGCCGCCTGCCGCGCAAGTGGCGACAAGTAAACCACGTCGGCCGGAATCGACTTGCTTTTCATCACTCATACCCACCCCAATCAGTCAAAATGCGAAATCGCGCCTTGCCCAGCCTCTATGAGCCCATTCCCTCGGTCCGGGTCATCGCAAGCGGGCGCTTTGCGCGTGACACTGCCTGTGCCGCTCTACTTGCGAGAGCGCAGGATTGCACAGTGGCACGACATTATTTCATACATAAAATTTCCCCCACTTCAATAGCATATCAGCATACAAAATCTGAAGAAACAGGCTTGCAGAGGAATTTACGAGCAGACTTTTACATGGTACTTGTAGCAACCTTAAATTATAACGGAGGCTTCGCATGATTTGAAGCAAAACATCGCCGCCAGCCCAAGATAACAAAATTACCCGGATAAAATACTTGCCAAACAGCCATTTTCTGAAAACGCGGGGCGCGCAAGGCATACATGCCGGAAAAAGGTATGATTACCAACAATGCGACATTTTCGGGCCGTCGCCGCCGGCACGCACACGCCGCGGCGGCGAGAACCGGCGGTCGGCACATTCAAATAGACTGCCGGGAATAAGTTGGCGATAACAAATGTCGCTTCGGCAACAACAGATCAAGCGGGAGGAATCAATAATGGGCATGTTGCATGAATTTAAAGAATTTGCCAGCAAGGGCAGCGTCATCGACCTCGCCGTCGGCGTCATCATTGGCGGCGCCTTCGGCAAGATCGTCGACTCCCTGGTGCAAGACATGATCATGCCCGTTGTCGGCAAGCTGTGCGGCGGCCTCAATTTCAGCGATTACTACATCCCGCTCAACCACCAGGGCACGCAAGCGACGCTGGCCGAGGCCAAGGCGCACGGCGCCGTCATCGCCTACGGCAATTTTTTGACCATTTCGCTCAATTTCCTGATCCTGGCCTTCGTCATTTTCCAGATGGTGCGCCTGATCAACCGCGCCCGCCGCGTCTTGCCGATCGGCGCCCCCGCGGCCGCACCGGCCGCACCGCCACCGACGCCGGAAGACATCGTCTTGCTGCGCGAAATACGCGACGCCCTGAAAACGCCGCATGCGGACGCGGCCCAGAATCCGACGCGCAGCGGCTCTTGAGAATGCCTATCGTGTCGCCATCTAGCGTTGGTTCCCGGCGCGCGCCGCCGCCCTTTACTTTCCTCGCTGATCGCCGCCCATGAAACGTCTATGGCTATTGTTTGCGCAAACCGTCACTGTCGCGCTGGCAATCTGGTTCGTCGTGACTGCCTTGAAACCGGGCTGGGCCACGCAATTGACGGCCGGCCTGCACACGATGCGCAGCACCGCCGGCGTGCCGCTGCGCGAAGCTGCGCTGGCGCCGATCGGCCAGGCGCAAGGCTCGTACCGGATCGCCGCCGGGCGCGCCATGCCATCGGTCGTCAATATTTCCAGTCAAAAATCGATCCGCCGTTCGCGCAACCCCTTGATGGACGATCCGCTGTTCCGCCGTTTTTTCGGTGAAGAACAACATCAGGAAAGCCGCGGTTCGGGCGTCATCGTCAGCGCCGACGGCTATATCCTGACCAACAATCACGTCATCGATGGCGCCGATGAAATCGATGTCTTGATCGCCGACGGCCGCAAGGTGGCGGCCAAGCTGGTCGGCGCCGATCCCGACACCGATCTGGCCGTGATCAAGGTTGCGCTGAACAACCTGCCGGCAATTACCCTCGGCCACGCCGAACAGGCGCAGGTCGGCGATGTCGTGCTGGCCATCGGCAATCCGTTCGGCGTCGGCGAAACGACTACCATGGGCATCATCTCGGCACTCGGACGCACGGGCTTCGGCATCAATCCGATCGAAAACTTCATCCAGACCGATGCCGCCATCAATCCCGGCAATTCGGGCGGCGCCCTGGTCGACACCAGCGGCAATCTGCTGGGGATCAATTCGGCGATTTTCTCGAGCAGCGGCGGCTCGCTCGGGATCGGCTTCGCGGTCCCGGTCTCGACCGCCAAGGCCGTCATGGAAGGCTTGATCAAGAACGGCCACATCGTGCGCGGCTCGATCGGCGTCACGGTCCAGGAACTGACGCCGGAGCTGGCCGAGACCTTCAACCACCAGGGTGGCGCCCTGATCGCCGATGTCGAACGCGGCAGCCCGGCGGCACGCGCCGGCCTGCATCCGGGCGACATCATCATTGCCGTCAACGGCAAACCCACCCCGACCACCTACACCATGCTCGACCAGATCGCGCAAATGACGCCCGGCGGCAAGGCCAACGTCACGATTTTGCGCCGAAGCAAAGAGCAAACGCTATCGGTGGCGGTGGTCAAGCGGCCGCGCCCGATACTGGACGCCGACGACTGAATCGATAATGAAAGCTGAGCAAAACCGACATGCATCTGCGCGACCTGACCCAATTTCTGTCCGAACTGACCGACAACAATAACCGCCCGTGGTTTGTGATGAACAAGCCGCGCTACGATATCTTGCGCGAGGAATTCCTGGCGCTGGTGACGCAGCTGGTGGCCGCCACCAGCCGCTTCGACCCGCAAGTGGCCGCCTGCAATCCGAAAAAAGCCCTGTTCCGCATCCATCGCGACATGCGTTTTTCGCACGACAAAAGCCCGTACAAAACGCAGTTCTCGGCCTCGATCCGGCCCGACGGCCGCAAAAAGCCGAGCGACGGCGGCGGTCCGTCGTATTATTTTCAGATCGATGGCAGCGGCCAGCTGTTCTTTGCCGCCGGCGAATATGCGCCGCCGGCCGACCGCCTGCGGGCCATCCGCCAGCATGTGATCGCCGACGCCGCCGGCTTCAACAAAGCCCTCAGGAACAAGGCGCTCAAGAGCACTTTCGGCTCGTTCTACGAAGAAAACAAGCTGTCGCGCCCGCCCAAAGGCTTCGATGCCGACGAGCCGATGATCGAATATCTGAAATTGAAGCACTTCCTGATCTGCAGCGATGTGCAAATCACGGCGCGCACCTCGCCCGACCTGGCGCCGCAGCTCGCCGAAGCGTTCAAGAATGCCTATCCGCTGGTGCAATGGCTGCGCAGCGTGCCGGCCAGTGCCGAGGCGCCGTGAGCGGCCGGCCGCAGCTGTTTCACTGATGCACTTGTTGCGTCACAAAAGCCCACCCCTTTCACGTATAATTTTAGGCAAGCCGGCAAGCGCGGCCGAGCAGCACGGCGCGCCGGCCGGCCGCTGCGCCGAGCGGCGCTTGTCCGCGCGCCGCGCGCCGCCGGCACTTGGCGCCGCCTTCATTGTCCGACACTTTATTTATCACGCTGAAATTTATCAAGCCGAAAGCCATCATGACCACCAACAGCCGCACCGTGCGCGACGCCGTATCGCCAACCGAAGCGCATTTGCGCGACTTGCTGAGCCGCCGCATCCTGATCCTCGACGGCGCGATGGGCACCATGATCCAGCAATACAAGCTCAGCGAAGAAGACTATCGCGGCGGCCCGAACGGGCGTTTCATCGACTTTACCGGCCCCGCTGCAACGGGCGCGCGCGAGCTGTTCGTCAAGGGTAATAATGAATTGCTGAGCCTGACCCAGCCGCACATCGTGCAGGAAGTGCATGAACAATACCTGGCGGCCGGCGCCGACCTGATCGAAACCAATACCTTCGGCGCCACCTCGGTGGCGCAGGACGACTACCACATGGCCGATCTGGCCTACGAAATGAACCTGGTTGCGGCCAGGCTGGCGCGTGCCGCCTGCGACAAATACAGCACGCCCGACAAGCGCCGCTTCGTCGCCGGCGCCCTGGGGCCGACACCGAAAACGGCCTCGATTTCGCCCGACGTCAACGATCCGGCTGCGCGCAACGTCACTTTCGACCAGCTGGTGGCGGCCTACCACGAGCAGACGCGCGGCCTGGTCGACGGCGGCGCCGACGTGCTGCTGGTCGAAACCATTTTCGACACCTTGAATTGCAAGGCGGCGCTGTTTGCGATCGACCAGTATTTCGACGAACACCCCGACACGCCGCGCCTGCCTTTGATGATCTCGGGGACCGTCACCGATGCCTCGGGCCGCATCCTGTCGGGCCAGACCGTGCCGGCCTTCTGGAATTCGGTGCGCCACGCGCGCCCGCTCTCGATCGGCCTCAATTGCGCGCTCGGCGCGGCCCTGATGCGCCCGTATGCCGAAGAGCTGTCGAAAATCGCCGATACCTTCGTCTGCATCTATCCGAACGCCGGCCTGCCCAATCCGATGAGCGACACCGGCTTCGACGAACTGCCGGCCGATACCTCGGCGCTGGTGCGCGAATTTGCCGACAGCGGCTTCATCAATATCGCCGGCGGCTGCTGCGGCACGACGCCGGCCCACATCAAGGCCATCGCCGAGATCCTGGCGCCGGTGGCGCCGCGCGCGATCCCGGTTGTCCCGCGCACGATGCGCCTGGCCGGTCTGGAACCTTTCACCATCGACGACGACTCGCTGTTCGTCAACGTCGGCGAGCGCACCAACGTCACCGGCTCGAAAGCGTTCGCGCGCATGATCCTCAACGAGCAGTACGACGAAGCGCTGTCGGTGGCGCGCCAGCAGGTCGAAAACGGCGCCCAGATCATCGACATCAACATGGATGAGGCGATGCTCGATTCGGTCGCCGCCATGACGCGCTTTTTGAACCTGATCGCTTCCGAACCCGACATCTCGCGCGTACCGTTGATGATCGATTCCTCGAAGTGGTCGGTGATCGAGGCCGGCCTCAAATGCGTGCAGGGCAAGGCCATCGTCAATTCGATTTCGATGAAGGAAGGCGAAGCCGAGTTTCTGCGCCAGGCCAAACTGTGCCGGCGCTACGGCGCGGCCGTGATCGTCATGGCCTTCGACGAAAAAGGCCAGGCCGATACCTTCGAGCGCAAGACCGAAATTTGCAAGCGCGCCTACGATTTGCTGGTCGACGGACTTGGCTTCCCGCCCGAAGACATCATTTTCGATCCGAATATCTTTGCGATCGCCACCGGCATCGACGAACACAATAATTACGCGGTCGACTTCATCAACGCCACGCGCTGGATCCGCGACAATCTGCCGTTCGCCAAGATTTCTGGCGGCGTTTCCAACGTCAGCTTCAGCTTCCGCGGCAACGACCCGGCGCGCGAAGCGATCCATACCGTGTTCCTGTATCACGCAATCCAGGCCGGCATGACCATGGGCATCGTCAACGCCGGCATGGTCGGCGTCTACAGCGAACTGCCGCCAGAGCTGCGCGAGCGCGTCGAAGACGTGGTGCTGAACCGCCGTCCCGACGCCACCGAACGGATGATCGAGATCGCCTCATCACTAAAGGCCGGCGGCAAGAAGGAAGAACAGAATCTGGCCTGGCGCGAGGGCACCGTGCAGGAACGCCTGGCGCACGCGATGGTGCACGGCATAACGCAATGGATTGTCGACGACACCGAAGAAGCGCGCCAGCAGTTGCTGGCCAGTGGCGGACGGCCGATCCAGGTGATCGAGGGTCCGCTGATGGACGGCATGAATATCGTCGGCGACCTGTTCGGGCAGGGCAAGATGTTCTTGCCGCAGGTGGTCAAATCGGCGCGCGTGATGAAGCAGGCGGTGGCCCACCTGATTCCCTATATCGAAGAAGAAAAGCTGCGCGAAGAGCGCGCCACGGGCGTGGCCGCCAAGCCGAAGGGCAAGATCGTGATCGCCACCGTCAAGGGCGATGTGCACGACATCGGCAAGAATATCGTCGCTGTCGTTTTGCAATGCAATAATTTTGAAGTCGTCAACATGGGCGTGATGGTGCCGTGCTCCGAAATTCTGGCCCGCGCCAAGCTCGAGAATGCCGACATCATCGGCCTCTCGGGCCTGATCACGCCGTCGCTCGAGGAAATGGCGCATGTGGCGCGCGAAATGCAGCGCGACGCGCATTTCCGCATGCTCAAGATTCCGCTGCTGATCGGCGGCGCCACCACCAGCCGCGCCCACACGGCGGTCAAGATCGCGCAAAACTACGACGGCCCGGTGGTGTATGTGGCCGACGCCTCGCGCTCGGTCTCGATCGCGCAATCCCTGCTCACGCCCGAACACCGCCAGCAGTATATCGACGACATCGCCCAGGACTATGCGCGCGTGCGCGAGCAGCACGCCAGCAAAAAGGCCTTGCCTATACTGAGCATCGGCGAGGCCCGCGCCAACAAGGCAAAGCTCGATTTCAGCGGCGCGAATGCGCCGCACAAGCCGAAATTCATCGGCCGCCGCGAGTTTCGCAATGTCGACCTGGCGCAGATCGCGCCCTATATCGATTGGGCGCCGTTTTTCCAGACCTGGGATCTGGCCGGCCCCTTCCCGGCCATCCTGCAGGACGCCGTGGTCGGCGAGGCGGCCACACGCGTCTATGAAGAAGGCCAGGCCCTGCTCAAGAAACTGATCGCCGGCCGCTGGCTGACCGCCAGCGGCGTGGTCGCGCTGCTGCCGGCCAATACGGTGCATGACGACGACATCGAAATCTATACCGACGACAGCCGCAGCGAGGTGGCCTTCACCTACTACGGCTTGCGCCAGCAAGGCGTCAAACCGATCGTCGCCGGCGCCGACGGCCAGCCCGTGCAGCGCCCCAACCAGTGCCTGGCCGACTTCATCGCCCCCAAAGACAGCGGCGTGGCCGACTACATCGGCATGTTCGCAGTCACCTCGGGCCTGGGCATCGAAAAATATGAACAGCGCTTTGAAGACGCGCATGACGATTATTCGTCGATCATGCTCAAGGCGCTGGCCGACCGCCTGGCAGAGGCATTCGCCGAATATCTGCACGAACGCGTGCGCACCGATTTATGGGGCTATGCAAGCGAGGAAAAACTCGATGCGCCGGCCCTGATCGGCGAGCGCTACCAGGGCATCCGCCCGGCGCCCGGCTATCCGGCCTGCCCCGAGCATACGGTCAAGGCCGAGGTCTTCCAGCAATTGCAGGCCGAAGAGATCGGCATGCAATTGACGGCCTCGTATGCGATGTATCCGGGGGCGTCGGTATCGGGCTTTTATTTCGCCCATCCGCAATCGAAGTATTTCAGCGTCGGCAAGATCGGTCTCGATCAGTTGAGCGACATGGCCAAGCGCCGCGGCGTCTCCAAGGAACAGCTGGAAAGCTGGCTGGCGCCGAATTTATAGCGACAGCCGGCGCGGCGGCCGCTTCAGGCAGCGGCCGCTGAATTATGCCGGACCGCCGCCGGCCACCGCCGCTCAGACCGCGCTCAGCGCGACCTCGTCGCCCCAGGCAAAGGCCTGCAATTCGATGGCCACCAGTTCATCGCTCGACAGGCGCAGATGGCGCAAGTCGGCCAGCAAATGCGTCTCGGCCTGCTCGACATCGTCGAGGTGTTCGGCCAGCGCCAGGATATTGCCGTAAAAACCGCTGCGCGACAGCAGCGCGGCCGCGACTTCTTCACCGACGGCGATCTGTTCGAGGATGTCGGTCATCGGCATGCTGAACAGCACATCCATCAGGGACATGATGCCGACCGTGAAAGCGGTGTCGGCGCACTGGCGATCGCCCGCCTGCAATTTTTCGGCCAACAATTCCAGCAATTTGCCGCGACCGGCCGCCAGCATCAGCAGCGGCGTCATGCTGCAGCCCTGCTGCGCCGGTTCGGCATACAACATGATTTGCAACCAGCGCTGCAACTGGCGGCGGCCCAGCGCAACCAGGGCCTGGCGCAGCGAATCGACGCGGCGACCGATGCTGGCGGCCGGCGTGTTGACCATGCGCAGCAAATTCAAGCCGAGCGAGACATCGCGTTTGATCGCCTGCTCGATGACGGCATCGTCGGCGTCCGAATTGAGCAAGCCCATTAATTGCACCATCGCCAGTTGCGAGGGCGACAGACTTTTTCCGCGCAGCACAACCGGCCGCGCAAAATAAAAGCCCTGGAAATAATCGCAGCCCAAGGCCAGGCAAAGATCGAATTCTTCGCGCGTCTCGACTTTTTCGGCCACCACTTTTTTATTCGCCGATTTAAACAGCGGCACCAGTTTCAACAGATTGGCCGGGGTGATATCGCGCACATCGAGCTTGATGAATTCGACGAAAGGCAGCAATTGCCTGGTCGTTTCGGTCTCGGCAATGACATCGTCGAGGGCGAAGCGATAGCCGGCATTCCTTAACTCGGCAATACGTTCGAGAATATGCGGCGTGACATCCATGGTCTCGACGATTTCGAGCACCACTTTTTCACGCGGCAAGAATTGAAAGATATCGCTTTCGAGGACGGCGGCATCGACATTGACGAAACAAAATGCGGAGCCGATCACCTTTTCCATGCCCAGATGGGCGACATAGGCGATGACGGAAGCGGTGGCCGATAAGTCGGAGGTGATATTGGCCGGACCGCTCTCGGCGTTACGAAATAACAACTCGTACGCATAAAGGCTTTGCTCACGATCGAGAATCGGTTGGCGGCCAAGAAAAAAATCGCGCATCCGCAAGGATGGCGGGGTCTGCTGCTGCTCGAGGCGGGCTTTTTCTGTCATGTCTCAATCGCTTGTTCAATGCCTGCAACACAAGCGGCCAATGTCTATGTTAGCGCCTACTTTACCGCATAAAAATGGCTGTCGGTTTTATATTTTTAACATTTATTTTCAGGCCGCGTGCGGCAGCGGACAACCATCGATAAAGACCATGAATTGACCGGGCTGCAGAGCGATCCAATTTTCATTTTGGGTCAGCGGCGCAGTGACGATCACGGCTACGCGATCGCTGCGGTCGGTCACTTGCGAAAAGTCGACGATCATGTCTTGATCAGACAATTGTGCGGTTGAAAACGGATATTGCCGAATAACATAGTGCAATTGCGTCGAACAGTGAACAAACAACGCCGAGCCATCGGACAGCATCATGTTGAACGTGCCATGGACGGCGATCTGCGCCGCCAATTCCTGCAAGGCCTGCGTCAATACCAGCAGCGTGGGCCGCTGATCGCCAAAGCGTTGCCGCAACTGTTGTAATAAATAACAAAATGCGCGCTCGCTATCGGTGTTGCCGACCGGCCGGTAGGGGCCATCGAGCTCGGGCTGGAAAGCCGGCACATCGCCGTTGTGCGCAAACACCCAGTAACGGCCCCATAATTCGCGCACGAACGGATGGCAGTTTTCCAGCGCGACCTCGCCTTGGGTGGCTTTGCGGATGTGCGCAATGACGTTTTTCGATTTGATCGGATAGCTTTTGATCAGGGCCGCGACCGGCGAAGCCACGGCCGGCTCGTGGTCCACAAACAGGCGCACACCGACGCCTTCGAAAAAAGCGATGCCCCAGCCGTCGTGATGATCGGCGGTGCCGCCGCCGCGTGTTGCAAAACCGGTAAAGCTAAAGACAATATCGGTTGGGGTATTACAATTCATCGCAAGTAACTGGCACATTTTAATGGGATCTGCGGCTAAAAATAAGGCTGTAACAGTAGCACAGACTGCGATAAAAATGATTTAGTGCGGCGCCAATATTGCGGCGGCAAAAACATGTCCGGCTTCGAAGCGAAACCGCACCGCGAACCGCGCCCCGCGCCGCCATTGCGGCGCCAGATCGCAGAGCAGACGCAGCGTCAGATTGCCGGCCGCCAGATCGACGGCGACGATCTCGGCCTCGAGAAAATCGAAATAGCGTCGGCTGACAGGATACAGGCATTTATACAGCGCCTCTTTGGCGCAAAACCCGGCGCTGATGCGCGCGGCATCGTCGAGCCGCCCCCAGGCCGCCAGGGTCAGCTCAGGCTCGCGAAAGCACAGCGTGCGGATCTCGGCGGCCGTGGCCGGCGGCAGCAGCGCTTCCATGTCGATGCCCAGCGCGCCGCAGGCGGCCTGCGGCGCCAGCGCCACCGCCACAAACTCGGCCGTGTGCGAAATCGAGCCGACAAAGCCGGGCGGCCAGCATGGCGCGCCATCGGCGCCCCTGGCCACACCCAGTTCGGACGAGCCGGCCGCGCGTAACAGGGCCGCCGCGCATTGCCTGCCAGTATCAAATTGTTGCTGCCGCATCAGAGCCGGTGCCACCGCAGCCGTGCCGGCGGCGCGCAAACGCCTGGTTTGCTGGGCAATGCAGTCAGCCAGAGGAAAGGGGGCGGCAAGCCAGGCATGCGCGGTGTCGGCAACTGGCGCATGGCCGTCAGCGGCCCGGCCGCGATTTACCGACATGCCGCCGATATGCAAAAGCAGCAAAGGCAGCGAAGGCAGCGAAGGCAGCGGGCAGGCGTCGGCGACATGGAAATTTACTGGAAGTATTTAATGATGCAGTTTAAGAGACAGTTTAAAAGCCTGTTTAAGAGCCAGTTTAATTGCTGGGTGGAAATATCAAACCGATACCGCGCCCTCTCGCGCGCCGGCCACGCCGGCTCCGCAAGAGGGCATCGAGATAATCAGTGCAACAGCACAGGATGGCGCATCAAGGTGTCGAAGCGGCCAAGAAAATCATCGATTTCTTCGACGCTCGGTTCGGTGGCGATCAAATCCGTAACCTCTTGTCGAAACGATTGGGCCAGGGCCCCGGCAATAAAGATCTCGCGCTTGCCGGGCTTGTCCATGATTTCGTAGCCGCCAAAACGCAAGGCTTCGAGCTCCTGATCGGCGCCGAACTCGACTACGCTGTATTGATCGCTATTATAGATGAGGTTCATTTTGCTTCCTTTGCTGATAGGGTCGGAATCGCTGCACTAATGACATTGAGACACTTGTTGCGCTTTTACTGCCGTGTCGTTTATCAATGGCGGGCAAAGCATATTGCATGAAGATCATCAGGCGGCATCCAGCCTTACCTCCAGTACGGTCTGGAGATGGGGACGGGCGCCACCGATTTCAAGCATGAAGACATACCGGCCTCTCTGTACACTATTACGACAGGATTTGGAAATCCTGAAGCGTACGCGCCTACTATAAAGGAGATTGTTCGGGGCTGCTTGGCGAGGCCGATAAATCGATCTCGGCCTGCAATTGCAAGATCGCATCGTATGGCGCGCGCGTCAGAAATTGCTTGAGCTGGGGCAGATGCGCGGTGCTGCTCAATGCCAGGTAGAGCGCGGCCGGCGGCACGCGCAAGATGCGGTTGAGCGTGACCCGCAGCACCAGATTGCCGGCGCAACAGGGGCAGGCGGCGGCGATGCGGACCACGAGCGGCGGCGGCAGGTCGGC
>JAIZVZ010000156.1 GCA_021768485.1 Oxalobacteraceae bacterium
TTCCCGGCCGGCGAAGGCGCTGGCTATGCCGGCGGCATCCTGTCGGCAGCCGTCGACGGCATCAAGATCGCCGAAGCGGTGGCGCTGTCGATGACGGGCAAGACGCCAGCGGTGCCAAACGGGCCCACCCGCAGCTCACCCGACGAGGATCACGTCTACGGTTGAACCTGATTGCCAGGTTCGGCAGAGCGCCCGCACGATATGCCTTATCCGATGCAGATGAAAGACCGGACGCTGGATCAAGGCGCAATCCGGACCAAAGCCAGCCGACCATCGATCGCCGCCGTGCAACGCGGCAGGCAAGGTCCGGCTTTGACTGGGATTCGTGCAGACTTGATCTGACATGGAGTGCCAGATGCGCTAAAGTTCCAGAAGATGTGTACTAGCCCAGACTTAATCTGACAAACTGCCAGATGAGTTAAAGCCTCTAAGAGGGCGGTATCGGCCACAAGCAGATACATCAGCCTAATTTGATTTAAAGTATCTGATGAGTACAAATGAAAAGACCATGGAGAGCCATCTCATCGGGATGATACGTTCTTCGTCTGAGTTGATGGAGATGTTGGATGAGGTCAAGAGGTTAAAACTCAAGTCCTGGTGCATTGGCGCCGGCGCGGTACGGTCCTTGGTCTGGGACCAGTTACATGGTTTTGCTACGCCTTCCTATTACAATGACGTTGACGTCGTGTATTACGATGACTTGGCTAGTCCAGAGCAAGACCTTGAATTGCTGAATAGACTGCGCAGTTGCAGACCATCGGTCCGTTGGGAAGTGACGAATCAAGCCTCAATTCATCATTGGTTCTTAAATCAGCATTTGCAAGTGGTCCCGCCCTTACACTCATTAGCCGAGGGAATCGCTACTTGGCCTGAGTATGCTACGTGTGTGGGCGTTACGTTGGACTCGGAGAATTCTGTCAAAGTTATCGCACCACATGGTTTGGAAGATTTATTTCAACTACGCATAAGGCATAATCCGATCAGGGCAAGTGCTGCAGTGTTCAACGAACGCCTGATATCAAAACGATTTGCCGAGCGCTGGCCAAAGCTGTCCATTATTCCGAGCTGACCTGCGTGCACGCTGTTTCGCTGCTATCGGCCAAAAGCGGGGGCTGTAAGTATTATCTTATGCTTTTTAATAGGCAATGCGCTGCCAGAATAAATTTATAAAAAATCAATTTAATTATGCTTATCCTAGCCTTAGTAATATTAGTTTTAATTTCCTTAAGCTCTATTGGATTCGGATTGCGCTATCTATTTGCGAAAGAATATTTGTTTTACCACGCTCAGCTTACTGGCTTAGCTTGGTCTGAAGTTCCATTGCGGTATCAAACTGTAATTCTTGGAATGCTTAAGATGGTTGGCGCCGGAATGCTTGCCTTTGGAGTGGCGATGTCTTGGCTCTTAGTTCCTCTCAGTCGAGGTGAGCTATGGGCGACGTGGGCTATCTTATCGATTATAGTTACTCACGGGTTCATCTCGATCTATGTAACAATTACCTTGCGGCGAGTGAACGAAAAAGCAAAAACTAATGTTTTTTCGGCATGCGTGGGCGTTTTTTTGTCAATTATTGCACTCAGTTTGGCTTATGCGTCACAAATGTGAGTTAGCTACACCATTCTTAAAATTTAGCGTCAGCCTGATCGCAAGCTTTAGAATAGCTTTAAGGAGTAACCACAAATCTATTGCTTATGATATTTTTGACGAATGCCCGCCACGGGGCGAAAGCTGTCTGCCAACTGACAGTCTTTGTCAGGGCAAGTTTAAGCGACTACAACTCATCTGACGCTCTTTTTCTGCTCACATCTGAGCTACTATAATTTACTGAATAAGGGAGATGGCCTCGGCATGCCTGCCCATCAATTCGATGCGGTTGCCGAAAGGGTCGGTGGTCACGGCCCGGATATGGCCTGGCGCCGCCGGCGCGAAGGTGATCGCATAACCGGAGGTCGTCAGAACGGCCAGATAGTAGACAAGATCGTGCACCATCAAAGCCAGGCAGTTTTTCTTCCCGGCCCTGAAACCGGCATCGGGGATCAGATGCAGTTGCAGGCTGCCGCACTGGAAATGGACCGTGCCGCCAGTCGCCGGTGAAATCGCTTTGCCGAGCTCCGGCAAACCGAGCAAAGTGCCGTAAAATTTCCGAGCCAAAAATTCGCCGCCAGCGGGCATTGCCATTTGCAGATGGTCGATTCCGACTATATGGGCCACGCCTTCCTCCTCGTTGCAAGACATGCTGAAGGTCAGCGGCAAGCCGCGCCCTGCGATTGGGCGACCAATCCAATTAGCCCTGCCTCATATACGGCACGGCTAATTGGCGTCGGCGATGAGATCGATCCGATGCAATCCGGCGCCGCACGCGCAGCGGATCGACCTCGATGAACCGGCCCGAATTAAAACTCTTGCCAGTCACCTTCGGTATCACCAGCCGGCACGCTAGCCTTGGCCGCTGCCGGCTTGAGCAAAACGGGAGCGGCTGCCGCAATACGCTGGACCGGCGGCCGGGCAGGCGGTGCAGGACGCTTGGGCGCCTGCTTGGCTTGCTTGATCTGGCCATGCACAGCTGGGGCCGCGACAGAACGCGGCGCTTGCGCCCCGGACTGTGCTTGCGCGCCGGCGATCTTGAACTGGCTCACTTCCTGCAGCAAGGCCTGGGCCTGGTCGCGCATGCTCTCGGCCGCCGCCGACGCTTCTTCGACGAGCGCCGCATTTTGCTGCGTCATCTCATCCATCTGCGTGACGGCCATATTGACTTGCTCGATGCCCGAACTTTGCTCACGGCTGGCGGCCGTGATTTCACTCATGATGTCGGCCACGTGCTTGACGCTGGTGACGATTTCATCCATCGTGCGCCCGGCTTCATCGACCAGGCGGCCGC
>JAIZVZ010000101.1 GCA_021768485.1 Oxalobacteraceae bacterium
CCTGACCAAGGAAATGGGCGTGACCAAGATCCGCTTTCCGGCCACTTCCGGCGTCGGCATCAAGCCGGTCTCGATTGAGGGCACGCAGCGCCTGGTGCGTAAGGCGATCCAGTATGCGATCGACAATGACAAGCCATCGGTGACGATTGTCCACAAAGGCAACATCATGAAGTTTACCGAAGGCGGTTTCCGCGACTGGGCTTACGAGCTGGCGCAAAAAGAATTCGGCGCCAAGCCGATCGATGGCGGCCCATGGTGTTCGTTCAAAAACCCGAAGACGGGGCGCGACATCATCGTCAAGGATTCGATTGCCGACGCCTTCTTGCAGCAAATTCTGTTGCGTCCGGCTGAATACAGCGTCATCGCGACCCTGAACTTGAATGGTGACTATATTTCCGACGCCTTGGCAGCCCAGGTTGGCGGCATCGGCATTGCGCCGGGCGCCAACCTGTCCGATTCGGTTGCCATGTTTGAAGCGACCCACGGTACCGCGCCTAAATATGCGGGCAAGGATTACGTCAATCCAGGCTCCTTGATCTTGTCTGCTGAAATGATGTTGCGCCATATGGGATGGACGGAGGCGGCCGACCTGATCATTTCGTCGATGCAAAAATCAATCGCGGCCAAGACCGTCACCTATGATTTTGCGCGTTTGATGGACGGCGCCAAGCAGGTATCGTGTTCGGGTTTTGGCGAGGTCATGATTTCGCACATGTAATTTCGCATTTGTAATTGGCATAAATAATTTTTGTTTATGCCGTTGGTGTCGCCGCCGCGTTTTTCGCGGCGCGCAAAAGCCCAGTTCCGGCATGCCAGGACGGGGCTTTTTTTATGCTTGTCGCGCCGCCTTTGCGCGGGCTGCGCAGTGGGCCGCGCGCTGCCTCGATTGGAGCGCCGCTACGGCTGTTTCTGGCTTATTGTGGGGCTGTGGCGCACCAGCGGGCCGGTCGCGGGCACAGGGCCGGTTCAGGGGCGATTGGCGGGCTTGCCGCGGCTGTGGCGCGTTGTTAACAAAAACGCGGGAGTGGATTTATTTTTCGCACTGGTTTGGTGCGTTTTTTGAGGGCGAGGCCGATCGGCGGCTGTCGGCGGCAATCGGTGAAAAAATTGGTATTACCGATTGGCAAGAAATAAATATCAAATAAATAATTGAATGAACAGAAATATTTCAGCGTGCAGGCAATAAAAAACCCCGCAACGCGGGGTTCGTGACAATACAGCGAATCGTGAGATTATGCTGCTTGAATGTTTGAAGCTTGCTTGCCCTTAGGGCCTTGCGTTACTTCGAACTGGACTTTTTGACCTTCTTTGAGGGTCTTGAAGCCGTTCATGTTGATTGCGGAGAAATGGGCAAATAAATCTTCACCGCCGTCATCTGGAGTGATGAAGCCAAAACCTTTGGAATCATTGAACCACTTAACTGTACCTGTTGCCATAAAAAGCATCTTTCAAATAAAAACTAATCGTACGAGACAAAAAAGCAAGAAGCTTACGCCTCAGCCTCCCTTGCTCCCTCCGCGAATCATTGACAAGCCATAAATTGGTATGCGCTTTCCAATACGTCCTATTGTTCGCGCAAAAAATGTCGAAGTCAAGCCATTTTGATTGTGATGTCATTTATTTATCGAAAAAGTGGTAAAAACGCTCTTGATTTAGCCGATTCGGACGCCATCTGCGCAGTATCTGGAAAACGCGTAATATAGATTCAAACGCCTCCTGAAAAACAGTAAGATCAAAAAAACAGGTGCGGGCATCTGCTGGCAGTTTCGGTACGGCAAAATGGTGGCCAGAATAATCCGCAAGCGGTGCGCAATTGGTGTGTCAATTGGTGTGTCATTGGTGCGCAATTGGAACTCGCTTGGTGCTCACTTTGCGCTCACTTTGCGCTCAATTGATGCGAATCCGGCGAGCAATTAGCGACCGATTCGTGACCGATTCGTGACCAATTTGCAGCCCCAAGCGTTGCGCGAATAAAAGCCGCTGATTGGGCTGATTGGGGGCGATGCTGAGCGTCGCCGATTGCGTGTCGGTGCGGAGCGTCGCCGATTATCGCTGCCATTTTTAACATTGCGGTCAAGATTGCAGTCAAGATAGAAACAACCATGCAATAGCATCGTTAATTTGCGTGTTGTGCCAACCCCGGAAGCATTAAAATAGACGTATGGGAATTAATCAAGACAATGGGACAGTGCTGGAGAAACAGGCGCAAAAAGTCAAGCCGCCGTCTCTCTACAAGGTGCTGTTGCTGAACGATGATTACACGCCGATGGAATTCGTCGTGGCAATCATTCGCGAATATTTTAATAAAGACGGCGAGACCGCGGTGCAGATCATGCTGGCCGTTCATCGCGACGGTAAAGGCGTGTGTGGCGTTTTTTCGAAAGATATTGCGTCCACTAAGGTAGAATTGGTTTTAAGCCATGCGAAAAAGGCAGGACACCCCCTGCAATGTGTGATGGAGGAAGTATGATTGCGCAAGAACTCGAAGTAAGTCTGCACATGGCGTTTGTCGAAGCGCGACAAACACGGCATGAATTCATCACCGTAGAGCATCTGTTGCTGGCGCTACTCGATAATCCATCGGCAGCCGAGGTAATGCGTGCATGCGCGGTCAATATCGATGATTTGCGCAAGACGCTGACCAATTTCATCAGCGACAATACGCCAGTCGTCCCAGGCACCGGTGAAGTCGACACCCAGCCTACACTCGGCTTTCAGCGCGTGATTCAACGTGCCATCATGCATGTGCAATCGGCCTCGAACGGCAAGAAGGAAGTGACCGGCGCCAATGTGCTGGTTGCCATCTTTGGCGAAAAAGATTCGCATGCCGTGTACTACCTGCATCAGCAAGGCGTGACCCGCCTCGATGTCGTCAATTTCATTTCGCACGGCGTGCGCAAGGACAGCCAGGGCGAAGCCCAAAAGGCGTCCGAAGGCGCTGAAGATGTGCAGGCCGAAGGTCAGCAGCACAAGGAATCGCCGCTCGACCAGTTCACGCAAAATCTGAACAAGCTCGCGCTCGAAGGCAAGATCGATCCGCTGATCGGGCGTGAAGACGAAGTCGACCGCGTGATCCAGATCCTGTGCCGTCGCCGCAAGAACAATCCCTTGCTGGTCGGTGAAGCCGGCGTCGGCAAGACTGCCATCGCCGAAGGCCTGGCATGGCGCGTGACGCAAAAAGACGTGCCCGAAATCCTGCAAAACGCAGTCGTCTATTCGCTCGACATGGGGGCCTTGCTGGCCGGCACCAAGTATCGCGGCGATTTCGAGCAGCGGCTCAAAGCGGTGCTCAAGCAATTGAAGGACAATCCGAACGGCATCCTGTTCGTCGATGAAATCCACACCATCATCGGCGCCGGCTCGGCTTCGGGCGGCACGCTCGACGCCTCGAACCTGCTGAAACCGGCATTGTCGAACGGCCAGCTCAAATGCATCGGCGCGACCACTTTTACCGAATACCGCGGCGTGTTCGAGAAAGACCATGCGCTGGCCCGCCGTTTTCAAAAAGTCGACGTCAACGAACCGAGCGTCGAGCAGACCGTGCAGATCTTGCGCGGCCTGAAATCGCGCTTCGAAGAGCATCACGGCGTCAAGTATTCGGCCTCGGCCCTGAGCACGGCGGCCGAACTGGCGGCACGCTTCATCAACGACCGTCATCTGCCCGACAAGGCTATCGACGTCATCGACGAAGCCGGTGCCGCGCAGCGCATCTTGCCGAAGTCCAAGCAAAAGAAAACCATCGGCAAGGCCGAGATCGAAGACATCATCGCCAAGATCGCCCGTATTCCACCGCAAACGGTCAACCAGGACGACCGCAGCAAGCTGCAGACCATCGACCGCGATTTGCGCAACGTCGTCTTCGGCCAGGAACCGGCCATCGAAGCGCTGGCGTCGGCCATCAAGATGGCGCGCGCCGGCCTGGGCAAGACCGACAAGCCGATCGGCTCCTTCCTGTTCTCGGGACCGACCGGGGTCGGCAAGACCGAAGTGGCCAAGCAGCTCGCCTTTATCCTCGGCATCGAGATGATCCGTTTCGACATGTCCGAATATATGGAGCGCCATGCGGTCAGCCGCCTGATCGGCGCGCCGCCCGGCTATGTCGGTTTCGACCAGGGCGGGCTGCTGACCGAGGCGATCACCAAGAAGCCGCACGCGGTCTTGCTGCTCGACGAAATCGAAAAAGCGCACCCCGATATTTTCAACATCCTGCTGCAGGTGATGGATCACGGCACGCTGACCGACAATAACGGCCGCAAGGCCGACTTCCGCAACGTCATCATCATCATGACGACCAATGCCGGTGCGGAAAGCCTGCAAAAACGGGCAATCGGCTTTACCGACACGAAAGAGTCGGGCGATGAAATGATCGACATCAAGCGCATGTTTACGCCGGAGTTCCGCAATCGTCTCGATGCCATCATCAGCTTCCGTGCGCTCAACGAAGACATCATCTTGCGCGTGGTCGACAAGTTCCTCATGCAGCTCGAAGAACAGCTGCACGAGAAAAAAGTCGAAGCGATCTTTACCGAGAATTTGCGCAAATTCCTCGGCAAGAAGGGTTTCGATCCGCTGATGGGCGCGCGCCCGATGTCGCGCCTGATCCAGGACATGATCCGCAAGGCGCTGGCCGACGAGCTGTTGTTCGGCAAACTGGTCACAGGCGGCAAGGTGACGGTCGATCTCGACGAAAAAGACCAGGTCAAGCTGATCTTTGCCGAAGGCGATGCGCCGGCACCGAGTTCGTCGCCGGAGATCGTCGAGGTCGAGTAAGCATGTAGATAGACGCGTCGGCCAAGCGTGTCGACTGCGGCGAGTCAATCTGAGCTGCAATTTAAAAAACCCGGATCGCGTAAGGCGCTCCGGGTTTTTTCATGGTTGTGTGCCTTGCATCGAACGGCTGACTTCAATCGGCTTGTTTCAATTTGCGCCACAAGGTCGTGCGGCTGATGCCAAGGTAGCGCGCCGCCTGCGTGCGGTCGCCGCCAAAGCGCGCCAGCGCCGCTTGCACGCTGCCGGCCGGGCCGGGCGCTGCCGTCGGCCCGCAAGCCGAAGCGGCGGACAGCGCGCCCGGCGCATGCGGCGAGCGCAATTCCTGCGCATGCGCGAGGACGAAGCTCGCGGTCATTGCCTGCAGCGGTTCGGCCGCCAGGAACAGGGCCAGCCTTTCCATCACATTGCGCAGCTCGCGCACATTGCCGGGCCAGTCGTAGGCGGCCAGCAGCGGCGCGCAGGCCTCGACTTGCGCATGCAGGTTCGGATGCGGACGGGCGCCGAGCGCGGCCAGCGCATTCTTGAGAAACCATTGCGCCAGGTCGGGCAGGTCTTCGCTGCGTAAACGCAGCGGCGGCAGTGTCAGCTGCAATACCGCCAGGCGATAAAACAGGTCGGCCCGGAAGCGGCCCTGCGCCACGCGCTCCTGGATATCGCAATGGGTGGCGGCGATTACGCGCACCTGTACCGGAATCGGCCGCGTGCCGCCGACCCGTGTCACTTCGCGTTCTTCGAGTACCCGCAGCAGCCGCGTTTGCAGCATCAGCGGCATTTCGCCGATTTCATCCAAAAACAGGGTGCCGCGATGGGCGGTCTCGAACAGGCCCGGCTGGCCGCCGCGCCGCGCGCCGGTGAAGGCGCCGTCTTCGTAGCCGAACAGCGTCGACTCCAGCAGCGATTCGGCCAGGGCGCCGCAGTTGACGGCGACAAAGGGCAGGGCCTTGTTCTGGGCGCGCGGATTTTCGCGGTGGATGGCATGCGCCACCAATTCCTTGCCGCTGCCGGTCTCGCCCTGGATCAAGACCGTGGCCGGCGATTTTGCATACAGCACGATGGCCTGGCGCAATGCCTGCATGGCCTCGGAATTGCCGCGCAAATCGTGCATGCCGTGCCGCGTGCGCAATTGCTCGTATGCCGGCCCGCCTGGATGCGGGCCCGATTCGAGGCGCGAGACGCGCGCCAGCTCCAGCGCATCGTCGAACGCTTGCCGGATCGAGCCCGAAGAATAGACGAATACGCCGTTCATGCCGGCCTCGTCGGCCAGATCGGCCACCAGGCCGGCACCGACCACGGCCTGGATGCCGGCCTGTTTCAGCTCTTCGATCTGGATTCGCGCGTCTTCCTTGGTGACGTAGGTGCGCTGGCTGACCGTAATGCCGAAGGTGGCCGCAAACTGCGCCAGTTCCGGCAAGCGCTCCTGATAGGTGACGATGGCGATCTCGCTTGAAATGCGGCGCGCGCGGGCCAGGGCTTGCATGACATCGAAGCCGCTGGCGCGGGCGATCACGACCGGCACCGACAAGCGGCTTTTCAGATAGGCGCCGTTGGAGCCGGCTGCGATCACGGCATCGCAGCGCTCGGTCAGCATTTTTTCGCGGATGTGGCGCACCGCTTCTTCAAAGCCGAGATTGATCGGCACGATGGTTGCCAGATCGTCGTATTCGAGCGTGATGTCGCGAAACAGGTCGAACAGGCGCGACATCGAGACGGTCCAGATGGCAGGTTTGTCGAGCCGTTCATCGACGGCGCGCGAGGTGGAGGCGGGTCGGGACATGGGCGTGTTTCACGGGTGTTTCAATATGAAACACTGTAACACATGAAACAGCCACTGCATTTACCTATTATAAAATTTCTTGTAAGAATTGACATCTCAAGCATCTGATTCATATGGATATTTTCGTTTTTTTGAGACGGTGTTGGCATGCGGAAATGCGCCGCATCCGGTGGCACGCCGCTTGCGATACTTTGGGATATCTGTTTCGCGACCCACACAAAGGAGTATTTATGAGCCGCAATTCCAGAGGTTTGCTGTTTCGCCAGGCCGTGCGCGACGAATCGCCGCTGCAAGTGGTCGGTGCCATCACCGCTTACACGGCCAAGATGGCCGAGCGCAGCGGGTTCAAGGCGCTGTATCTGTCGGGCGGCGGCGTGGCCGCCAATTCGCTGGGCATGCCCGATCTGGGCATCAGCACCATGGATGATGTCATCGTCGATGCCCAGCGCCTGACCGAGGCCTCGGGCTTGCCATTGCTGGTCGATATCGATACCGGCTGGGGCGGCGCCTTCAACATCGCCCGCACCATCCGCCACATGATCCGCGCCGATGTCGCTGCCGTGCATCTCGAAGACCAGGTCTCGAGCAAGCGCTGCGGCCATCGTCCGGGCAAGGAAGTGGTCAGTTGCGAGGAAATGGTCGATCGCATCAAGGCCGCCGTCGATGCCCGCACCGACGACGATTTCGTGATCATGGCCCGCACCGATGCGCTGGCGGTCGAAGGCTTGAACGCGGCCATCGACCGTGCCTGCGCATACGTCGAGGCCGGTGCCGACATGATTTTTCCGGAAGCCATTACCGAGCTGGCGATGTACAGCCAGGTGCGCGAAGCGGTCAAGGTGCCGATCCTGGCCAATCTGACCGAGTTCGGCGCAACGCCGCTGTTTACGCTCGAGGAACTGCGCGCGAGCCAGGTCGATATTGCGCTGTACTGCTGCGGCGCCTACCGCGCCATGAATGCGGCGGCGCTCAATTTCTACAAGACGCTGCGCGCCGACGGCACGCAAAAAAATGTCGTTTCGGCCATGCAGACGCGGATGCAGTTGTACGACTATCTCGGCTACCACAGCTATGAAGAAAAACTCGACCAGCTGTTTGCCAAAAACAAATAATTCAACCTGAGGAGACTGGCAATGACAACATCGAACAATGCGGCTGCCGCACCGCAGGACGCCGCAGCCCCATCGAAAGTCAAGAAATCGGTCGCGTTGTCGGGCGTCACGGCCGGCAATACGGCGCTGTGCTCGGTCGGCAAGACCGGCAACGATTTGCATTATCGCGGCTACGATATTCTCGATATCGCCGATACCAGTGAATTCGAGGAAATCGCCTATCTGCTGATCCACGGTAAATTGCCGACCAGCGCACAGCTGAAAGCCTACAAGACCAAGCTGCAATCGCTGCGCGGCTTGCCGCAAGTGGTGCGGCAAGCGCTGGAAACCCTGCCGGCGGCCAGCCATCCGATGGATGTCATGCGCACCGGCGTCTCGGCGCTCGGCTGCGCGCTGCCGGAAAAGGACGACCACAGCGTGCCCGGCGCGCGCGATATCGCCGACCGCCTGATGGCCTCGACCGGTTCCATGCTGCTGTACTGGTACCATTTCAGCCACAACGGCAAGCGGATCGAGGTCGAGACAGATGACGAATCGATCGGCGGCCATTTCCTGCATTTGCTGCATGGCGAAAAGCCGTCCAAACTGTGGGAAAAAGCGATGCATACCTCGCTGATCCTGTACGCCGAACATGAATTCAATGCCTCGACCTTTACCGCGCGCGTGATCGCCGGCACCGGCTCGGACATCTATTCGGCCGTCACCGGCGCCATCGGCGCCCTGCGCGGACCGAAGCACGGCGGCGCCAACGAAGCGGCGTTCGATATCCAGAAGCGCTACGACAACCCCGACGAAGCCGAGGCCGATATCCGTCAGCGTATCGAAAACAAGGAAGTCGTGATCGGTTTCGGCCACCCGGTCTACACCATCTCGGACCCGCGCAACAAGGTCATCAAGAATCTGGCCCACACGCTGGCCAAGGATGCCGGCTCGACCAAGATGTTCGACATTGCCGAGCGCCTGGAAACGGTGATGTGGGAGATCAAGAAGATGTTCCCCAATCTCGACTGGTTCTCGGCCGTCTCGTATCACATGATGGATGTGCCGACCGCGATGTTTACGCCGCTGTTCGTGATTGCCCGCATGTCGGGCTGGTCGGCCCACATCATCGAGCAGCGCATCGACAACAAGATCATCCGCCCGAGCGCCAATTACGTCGGCCCTGAAGATCTGCCTTTTGTCCCAATCGGCAAACGTCAGTGAAAACATAAATAAAAGACAAAACGCAAACAGGGCCGGCGTAATTGGCGCTCGGGCGGCGGCCTCGCCAGCGGCCGGACCCTGCTTTCATACATACATACACTACAGTTGAGGAAACCATGTCTGCTCACATCTCCAATGTCCGCACCGAATTCGACAAGGAAATCATCGATATCGTCGATTACGCGCTCAATTACAAAATCACGTCCAGCGTGGCGTTCGAGACCGCGCGCAACTGCCTGATCGACACGCTCGGCTGCGGCCTCGAAGCGCTTGAATATCCGGCTTGCAAAAAACTGATGGGACCTGTCGTGCCCGGCACGGTAGTGCCGAACGGCGCCAAGGTGCCGGGCACGCAGTTCCAGCTCGACCCGGTGCAGGCGGCCTTCAATATCGGCGCCATGATCCGCTGGCTCGATTTCAACGATACCTGGCTGGCGGCCGAGTGGGGCCATCCGTCGGACAATCTGGGCGGCATCCTGGCGACGGCCGACTGGCTCTCGCGCAATGCGGTGGCCGTCGGCAAAAAGCCCTTGTTGATGAAGGACGTCCTGACGGCGATGATCAAGGCCCATGAAATACAGGGTTGCATCGCGCTCGAAAACTCGTTCAACAAGGTCGGCCTCGACCACGTCTTGCTGGTCAAGGTGGCCTCGACCGCGGTGGTGGCGCAGATGCTGGGGCTGTCGCGCGAGGAGTGTCTCAACGCCGTCTCCCTGGCCTGGGTCGACGGCCAGTCCTTGCGCACCTATCGCCATTCGCCCAATACCGGTTCGCGCAAATCGTGGGCGGCCGGCGACGCCACGTCGCGCGCGGTGCGCCTGGCCTTGATGGCCAGGACCGGCGAGATGGGTTATCCATCGGTGCTGAGCGCCAAGACCTGGGGTTTTTACGATGTCTCGTTCAAGGGCCAGCCGTTCAAGTTCCAGCGTCCCTACGGCTCGTATGTGATGGAAAACGTCCTGTTCAAGATTTCCTTCCCGGCTGAATTCCATTCGCAGACCGCGGTCGAGGCGGGCATGACCTTGCACGGCCAGCTGGCGGCGAAAGGCAAGTCGATCGAGGACATCAAAAAGATCACGATCCGCACCCATGAAGCCTGCATCCGCATCATCGACAAGAAAGGCCCGCTCGACAATCCTGCCGACCGCGATCACTGCATCCAGTACATGGTGGCGCTGCCCCTGATTTTCGGCCGCCTGACTGCCGCCGATTACGAAGATACGGTGGCCCGTGATCCGCGCATCGATACCCTGCGCGACAAGATCGTGTGCGTCGAGGATCCGGCTTTCACGCGCGACTATCACGATCCTGCCAAGCGCTCGATCGCCAACGCGCTGACGGTCGAGTTTGCCGATGGCAGCGTGTTGCCGGAAGTGGTGGTCGAATATCCGATCGGTCACGCGCGCCGGCGCGCCGATGGCATTCCGCTGCTCGAAGAAAAGTTCAAGACCAATCTGGCGCGCCAGTTCCCGGCCCGTCAGCAAAAAGCCATTCTCGACGTCTCGCTCGATCAGGACCGGCTGGAGTCGATGGCGGTCAACGAATATGTCGATTTATATGTGATCTAGGATTGTCATGACCTGAGCCCGAACGCGCCATTTTCATTGAAAACGGCGCGTCTGTTATCTGACGTGCTAACCGGCGTCATAGCCGACTGCTTGCCTGACAGAGGAATCATAATGAACTATTCGGACTTGTATCAGGAATCGATTGTCTCGCCAGAGGCGTTCTGGCGGCGCGAAGCCGGGCGCATCGATTGGCATGCGCCGGTTTCGCAGGTGCTCGATTATTCGAAAGCGCCGTTTGCGCGCTGGTTTTGCGGCGGCACCACCAATTTGTGCCATAACGCGGTCGACCGCTGGGTCACGCGCGACGATGGCCTGCACCGCGACCGCCCGGCCTTGATCGCCATCTCGACCGAGACAAATACCGAGCGCGTGTATTCGTTTTTTGAGCTGCAGCGCGAAGTCGAGCGCATGGCGGCCATCATGCTCTCGCTGGGGGTGGGCAAGGGCGATCGTGTTCTCATTTATCTGCCGATGATTGCCGAGGCCGCTTTTGCGATGCTGGCCTGCGCCCGCATCGGCGCCATCCATTCGGTGGTGTTCGGCGGCTTTGCCGCCAACAGCCTGGCCAGCCGGATTGACGACGCGACGCCGGCACTCGTCATTTCCTGCGATGCCGGCTCGCGCGCCGGCAAGCCGGTCGCCTACAAGCCATTGCTCGATCATGCGCTGCAGATGGCCCGGCACAAGCCGGCTCATGTCCTGTTGGTCGACCGCGGCCTGGAAGCGATGACAACCGAGGCCGGCCGCGATCTCGATTATGCCAGCCTGCGCAAGCAGTTTTTCGAGGCCGAGGTCGGCATTACCTGGCTCGAATCGAACGAGGTTTCCTACGTGCTGTATACCTCAGGCACGACCGGCAAGCCGAAAGGCGTGCAGCGCGATGTCGGCGGCTATGCGGTGGCGCTGGCGTCGTCGATGCAGTATATTTTCGGCGGCCGGGTTGGCGAGACGTTTTTTTCGACCTCCGACATCGGCTGGGTGGTTGGGCACTCGTATATTGTGTATGGCCCTTTGATTGCGGGAATGGCCAGCATCATGTACGAAGGCTTGCCGACCCGCCCCGATGCGGGGGTCTGGTGGAGCATTGTCGAAAAATACAAGGTGACGCGCATGTTTTCGGCGCCTACTGCAATACGCGTCTTGAAAAAACATCCGCTCGAATGCATGGAGCGCCACGATTTAAGTTCGCTCAAGGCGCTGTATCTGGCCGGCGAGCCGCTCGATCAGAGCACCTCGGAATGGATTTCCGGTGCGCTCGGTGTGCCGGTGATCGACAATTACTGGCAGACCGAAACCGGCTGGCCGATTCTGTCGATCGCCAAGGGCGTCGAGGATTTGCCGACCCGGCTCGGCAGCCCCGGCATTCCGATGCCCGGCTACAAGGTCAAGGTACTCAACGAGGCCAGCGGCCTGCCGTGCGCCGCGCACGAAAAAGGCGTGCTGGTGATCGAGGGGCCGTTGCCGCCCGGCTGTATGCAAACCATTTACGGCGACGATACGCGCTATCTGTCGACTTACTGGAGCACCTTCGATCTGCAGGCCGTGTACTCGACCTTCGACTGGGGCCTGTACGACGCCGACGGCTATTTTTTCATCCTCGGCCGCAGCGATGACGTCATCAATGTCGCCGGTCACCGGTTGGGCACGCGCGAAATCGAAGAGAGCATTTCCTCGCATCCGAATGTATCGGAGGTGGCGGTGGTCGGCGTCGAAGATGCGCTCAAGGGGCAGATCGCGGTTGCCTTCGTCATTCCCAAGAACGCGGTCGCCGACGATGGCTCGCTGTCGGGCGAGATCATGGCCCTGGTCGGTTCGCAGCTGGGCGCGGTGGCGCGTCCGGCGCGCGTGCACGTGGTGTCGATGCTGCCCAAGACCCGTTCCGGCAAGCTGTTGCGGCGCTCGATCCAGGCCTTGTGCGAGGGGCGCGATCCGGGCGACTTGCCGACGCTGGAAGATCCGGCTTCGCTGCAGCAGATCCGCGACAGCCTGCGCAAAAGCGCGCTTGTGCAGTAAGCGAGGGCCGGGCAGCGGGGCCGGCAACCGGCCCGCCTGCCGGCTTTTCAGGCCGGGCTTGCAGACTCAGGGCTGCCAACTCAGGATTGCTAGCTCAGGGTTGTTAACTCAGGGTTGTTAACTCAGGGTTGCTAGCTCAGGATTGCTAGCTCAGGATTGCTAGCTCAGGGTTGCAACGACTGGCGCGTGATCGGACGGTTGCTCCCATTTGCGCGGTGCGCGGTCGATGCTGCAGGCGATGCAGCGCGCGGCCAGCGGCGGCGAGAGCAGGATGTGATCGATGCGCAGGCCTTTGTTGAGGCGAAAGCCGAGCTGGCGGTAATCCCACCAGCTAAAGGTTTTTTCCGGCTGTTCGAACAGCCG
>JAIZVZ010000102.1 GCA_021768485.1 Oxalobacteraceae bacterium
CCGATGCAGCGCCTGCTGCAGGGCGACGTCGGCAGCGGCAAGACCATCGTCGCCGCGCTGGCGGCGGCGCAGGCGATCGACAGCGGTTATCAGGCGGCGCTGATGGCGCCGACCGAAATCCTGGCCGACCAGCATTTCCGCAAGATCGGCGCCTGGCTCGAGCCGCTCGGCGTCAAGGTCGCCTGGCTGACCGGCAGCCTGAAAAAAAAGGACAAGAACGCAGCCCAGGAACAGATCGAATCGGGCCAGGCGCAGCTGGTGATCGGCACCCATGCCCTGATCCAGGACAGCGTGCAATTCGCCAAGCTGGGCCTGGTCATCGTCGACGAGCAGCACCGTTTCGGCGTCGGCCAGCGCCTGACGCTGCGCAGCAAGGGCGGTCCCGGCATGGCCGACAGCGTGCCGCACCAGCTGATGATGTCGGCCACGCCGATTCCGCGCACGCTGGCGATGACGTACTATGCCGACCTTGAAGTGTCGGTGATCGACGAATTGCCGCCGGGCCGCACGCCTATCGTCACCCGCGCGGTCGACCAGAACCGGCGCGAGGAAGTGATCGGCCGCGTGCATGCCGCCGTGCTCGACGGCCGCCAGGCGTATTGGGTCTGCCCGCTGATCGAGGAGTCCGAAGCGTTGCAATTGCAAACGGCCACCGACACCCACGCCATGCTGGTCGAAGCGCTGCCCGAGCTGCGCGTCGGCCTGGTCCACGGCCGCATGAAGCCGCAGGAAAAGCAGGAGGTGATGGAAGCCTTCATCAGCGGCGAAGTACAGGTGCTGGTGGCCACCACCGTGATCGAAGTCGGGGTCGATGTTCCCAATGCGTCCCTGATGGTGATCGAGCATGCCGAGCGCTTCGGCCTGTCGCAGCTGCACCAGTTGCGCGGCCGGGTCGGGCGCGGCGCGAACGCCAGCGTCTGCCTGCTGCTCTATCAAAGCCCGCTCGGCGGCACGGCGCGCCAGCGCCTGCTGACGATGCGCGAGACCACCGACGGCTTTGCGATTGCCCGCAAGGATCTCGAATTGCGCGGCCCCGGCGAATTTCTGGGAGCCCGGCAGTCGGGCCAGGCCATGCTGCGCTTTGCCGACCTGGAGACCGATCAATGGCTGGTCGAACAGGCGCGCGATCTGGCGGCGCGGCTGCTGCAAGACCGCAGCCCGGCCAGCGCCGCCATCGTCGAAGCGCATCTGGCGCGCTGGCTCGGCGGCAAGGAAGACTTTTTGAAAGTGTGATTCCAGACCCTTATGACCATTCTGACCACCGCACGCCTGCGCCTCGAACCGTTCAATCAATCGCACCTCGACGGCCTGCAGGCCATGAACAGCGATCCGCAAGTCATGCGCTATATCACGGGCCGCGCCGAAACGCGCGAAGAGACGCTGGCCTCGATTGCGCGCGTCAAGGCGCGCTGGGACGAATGGCTGTTTTCATGGTGGGTGTTCATCGAACGCGACAGCCATCAAATCATCGGCGCCGGCTGCATTCAGCATCTGGGACGCGACGCCGCCAACCCGCTCGAGATCGGCTGGCGCCTGCGCCAGGACAAATGGCATCAAGGCTTTGCCTCGGAAGCGGCGCAAGAGATGGCCAGATTCGCCTTCGAGACCTTTGGCGTCGGCACGCTGTGCGCCGTCTGCCATCCCGACAACAAAGCCTCGGAAAAAGTGATGCAGCGTCTCGGCATGCAGTTTCGCGCGATCGAACATTGGTATGACGCCGACATGCTCACCTATGCGATGACCCGCGCCGACTGGGATGGACGGCCGGCATTGCCAGGCCGCGCTCACGGCAAGGACGATGGTAGCGCTTGAAGATGCGTGATGCGCTGTTCATTGAGTTCAAGCGCGCATAGCATGCGACGATGGTCGGTGCCGCTGCCTCCAGCTGCAAGTGAGGCCTGCAACTCGCACTGCCTTGTGCGGTAGCGCCGGAATAGCTTTGAAGACGCGTCGAAAGCGGATGCGCTGCGGCGTAAAAAACGCGCCTCCTCATCGCTCCTGAGAATAGCCGCCAACGCAGCAACTTCCGCATCCGCCAAGGCCTGTTCACTTGCCGCCAGGCGCGCTTGTAGACACGCCCGCGCGTCTGCCTGGCCTACAGCACCAGCAAAGCACATTTCGCCGGCACTGCTGCACTGGCAATATGCATTTGTTGTCGCCATCAACATCACGACAAACAAAAGCGGGCCGGGGCTTCGCATGACGAATCGGGCGCCGCTCATGCGCAACATCGCCAAGACATGACCTTTGGCCGCGGGCCCAATGAAAGAATTGTTAGGATACATGCCCATGCCTTCTTACTGAAGTGGTAGCGTCTTGACGTGAATATGCCCGCTTTCTATCTCCTGAATCAGCTTGTCAACAGAAGCATTACCAGGCCTGGATTTTTGATATTCCTTTAATTCTCTTATGGCCTGCCCGTTATCGTTCAATTTGAGATAAACAAAAGCGAGCGTGTAATGTGCATCGGGTTTTCCAAGCGCGATCGCCCTGTGTAGCGGCTCAATGCCAGCTTTGAAGAAGGTAGTTCCCGACAAAAAAGCACCATATTGAAACTGTTCCTCCGCATTATCCGGCTCGATCTCGAGCAAGTGCTTATACGATTTTATTGCCACTTGCGCGCACTGCGGCAGGTCGAGATTATGTCCGAGCGCATTGGCCTTGGCGAGGCGGGAAAGTATTTGAACGTCATCGGGATACTGTTCTGCGGCACGCCCCAGAAGACCCAGCAAACCTTGCAGCTCGGCCGTTTGCGCCTGGCGCTGCTGAGCGGACTCGAAGCGCGGAGGGTAGTTCTGAGCGTGAACAGCAATTGCTGCCAAGGGGCGATCAATTTCGGCAAGAGAGAACTGCGCCGAGTAAGCACTCACATGCGAGGCAAGCGACCACACCAAGACCATTGTGAAAGCATATTTCCGAATCATGATTCTGGCTCCTGTTGTTTGGCGCACATAGCGCAACACCCTCATTTAATGTTGTGTAGTATCAATGAGCGTTCTTCGGCATTGAACAGGGCTGCTGGACATATTGAATTAACCATTACAATACCAACCACGCCAGCAAGCACGCCACACAAAATACCGACCTCCACCTCACTGCTGATGCATCGCGCGCAGCCGTTCGCGCTCTTCCAGCTCGAGCCGCGCCAGTTCGATTTCATGCAGCACGGCGCCGACATCGGCCTGGCGCGTGTCGATTGCAAACTGCCCGCTCAGCGCGCTGTCGGGGCGCAGCAGACCGGCGCTGTACAAGGCCCAGATTTCCTTGCCATAGTGCGTGGCCGCCAGTTCCGGCGCTGCTGCACTGAAAAAAGTCTTCAGGTTGTCGCAGTCGCGCTCGAGCATGACGCCGGCGCCGCTATTGCCGGCGGCATCGATCGCCTGCGGCAAGTCGATGATGACGGGGCCATCGGCATCGACCAGGATGTTGTATTCGGACAGGTCGCCATGGATGACGCCGGCACACAGCATCAGCACCACTTGCCCGATCAGGAAGGCGTGGTAGGCCAGCGCCAGTTGCGGCGTCAGTTCGACATCGTTAAGGCGCGGCGCAGCATTGCCGTCGGCATCGGTGACCAGGTCCATCAGCAGCACGCCCTCGAAACAGACATGGGGCGTGGGCACGCGCACGCCGGCCGCGGCCAGCCGGTACAGGGCGTCGACTTCGGCGTTTTGCCAGACTTCCTCGGCCATCTTGCGCCCGTAGCGGCTGCCCTTTTCCATGGCCCGCGCCTGGCGGCTGTTCTTGACCTTGCGCCCTTCCTGATAAGCGGCGGCCTGACGGAAACTGCGCTGCTCGGCGTCCTTATAGACCTTGGCGCAGCGGATCTCGTCGCCGCAGCGCACCACGTACACAGTCGCTTCCTTGCCGCTCATTAGCTGGCGCATGACGCTGTCGATCAATCCTTCTTCGACCAGGGGCAAGATTCTTTTCGGGGTTTTCATCGGGGGGGCCGGCGAACAGGCGGGCCAATATAAATAGACAGCGCAGTGTACCAAGATGCCGGCGGCAGCGCGACAGGTCTATAATGGCCCGGCAAGCCTATCGCCACCCATATTTTTATTTTTTGCACGGAGAGCATGATGAGCAAGAGTCAAGACAGCAAAAAAGCAGTGAAAAAGGAACCGGCCAAAACCCCGAAAGAAAAAAAAGAAGCGAAAAAACTGAAAAAGGAAGCCAGCAAACGCCTGTGATGCGGCCCTGATGCATACCTGACGGCGCCCGCAGGCATGCGGCGGGTATCGTCCAGGCATGCGGCTGACAGCGCGCAGTGCCGGCCCCGGCACCGCTTCCATATCGGCCACTGCCGCCGACCCGAAACCCGCGCACGCGGGCGCCGGCAAGACAACATGCACTTCCTTAAGCACGCACTTCCTTAAGCACACACCTCCTTAATCTGCCGGCCGCCGCGCCACATTGATGACGATGGCATCGATCCGCTGCTGCACCATCTGCGCTTTCTTTGGCTGGCGCCCTCCAGTCATCGAAAACAAGATTAGGCATGATGGGCTGGCGGCCGCCCGAGGCAAGGCGCGGCGATGCAAGCGCCAGAGTTGGTATCAATTCGATACAAATAGTTCAAAATGGAAACATTTTCTTACATATTATTTCTTGCCCCACACTTTTGCGGCGCCTAAGCTGTATTCCT
The DNA here is from genome assembly GCA_021768485.1 of Oxalobacteraceae bacterium. Taxonomy (GTDB): domain Bacteria; phylum Pseudomonadota; class Gammaproteobacteria; order Burkholderiales; family Burkholderiaceae_D; genus JAIZVZ01. Next base: position 4,649 of record JAIZVZ010000102.1, read on the forward strand.
GTCCGGCACGGCCCGACTATCGCTGCCGTCGGCGGCGCCGCTGCTGGCCGATCGAACGCTTCCATAGCAAGATGCACACATCACCATGAGCTTACCGCTGTCGTTTCGCCTGTTACCATCCCCCTTATCGATCAAAGCCCTGCAAGCCTTCCGCAAAGATGCCGGCTGGCCGCTCAGCAGTCCGAGCGACAATGTCAAACCTCATCCGCGCGGCAATATGCAGTGGGTCAGCGTCGAATTTAACGGGGAAAGAATCGGCATTGCGCGCCTGGAACTGGCGCCGCCGGAGTTTTGCTATATCTCGGATCTCGTCATTTCCAGCAAATACCGCAATCAAGGTATCGGTCACTGGTTTTTAGAGCACATCGAACAGTATTGCTGCGACTATGGCGTGCAGCGGCTGATTCTGGAGGCGGCAGAGGGGACGGAAAGCTTTTATGCGTCGCTGCAGTTTGTCAACGACACGTTTGCGCCGTCTTTCTTGAAAAAAGAAATCAAATCAACACTGCGAAAAGTCTTTGTGCGCCACAGCGCACGTTAAAACCGATTAACGCCAGCGACACGAAGCCGGCCTTGCAGCGTCAAGACCGGCAAGCGGCGATCGCGCCCGTCAGGCTTCGGTATCGATCAGCGAGCCGAGCAACTGGTCGGCAGTCTGCGCGTCTTTGGCCGACAGTTCGAAATTGACTTGATAAGTCAGCTGACCGACGACATCGTCATTCGCATCGCTATCGTTGTCAGCGCTGCTGGCATCGGCGTTCTTGACGACGGCATTGACGGTCGCGGTGCCGGAGACACTGACGCCGCCGCCGGCATTTTCCTTGAATGCAGCCTGCTGCGGGACATAGCCGCTGGTCTGCGAATTGGCAACATTATTGGCCGAAATATCGGTCGCACGTTGATAACTTTGCATGCCGGACGAACCGGTACCGAGGGCAGAAATTGACATCGCGGTTTCCTTCATGAATTTCGACGAGAATTTTAACTATACACTGCTTTATCACTTTATGCTGCAGGGCCATGTTCCATTTTCACAACATTGACCCACGCCGTGATTTTCAGCGCAAAAACAGGCAATAAAAATGTCAATAAAACAAGTTATTCCGGCAAAGCAACGCCCGACAAGCGCGCGCATGTCGCCAGTAATTTTTCCTGAATTTCCACATCGTAGACGGCAGGATGCGGCGAGCGGCGTCGCATATGGAAAAAGTATTGGCCCGAAACACGGGCACCGGCATCGGCACTGACGGCCAGCCAGACTTGCGTAAGCGGTCCGGCCCGCAAATCGTCGGGCGCATTATGGCCGCCCATCTTGGTCGGCACCCAGCCCGGTTCGAGCGCATTCGCATAGACATCGGGCCATTTGCGCGCAATCGCGAATGCCAGTATCACATCCTGCAATTTGGAATCGGCGTAGGCCCGCGCGCCATCCCACGGGCGGCGCTCCCAGTTGACGTCTTCCAGGCTGGCATCGCCACCCTGGTGCATGCCGGAACTCAGATAGACGAGGCGGCGCGGCCGCTCGATCAGCGCCGTCAAGATATAAGGCGCCAGCGTATTGACGGCAAAGACATGGGACAAGCCGTCGGCCGTAAGCAGGCGTACCGGCTCGCGAAAGCCGACGCCCGCATTGTGGATGACGGCGTCGAAACGGCCCAGGGAATTGACCTGACGCGCAATTTCCTTGGTCTGTTCGATGCTCGACAGGTCACCGACGATGACCTCCTGCGCGCCCGGCACACCGGCGCGGGCGACTTCGGCGCGCTGGCGGTCGCGCGCATGCAATACCACCTGATGATCGTCGGCCACCAGCAACCTGGCAGCCAGCTGGCCGAGGCCGTCCGACGAACCGGTAATGAATATGCGTGCCATAAGTGCCCCCTTTCTCGCTCCGTGATTCGCTGCCTGTATTCGCTGCCTGTATTCGCTGTCTATATCCGCTGTCTATATCCGCGACCTGTCGTTCGATCCTGCGCAAACGCCGCGCCGCCCTCCTGCATGCCGATTGTCGCGCCGCCCGCCGTCGGCGCGAATGGGCAAGATCAAGCTATCGCTTCCCGCAACACTGCACCCGGGGCGCATGGAGGCGCACCCGACACGTTCGGCCCGGCTGCAATTTATTTCAGTTTGCCATATTTTCCACCTTGTTGCTGTCGCCGCAAGAGCGCTATGCGAGACAACACACATGCGCTCGCGCCGGCTGCATGCACCTGCGCAAAAAAACTGCGCACCATGCATGCCGCTGCCGCTGCCGCCGGCCCGGCGCCATCTTTTCATCCGCGTTTATCCTTCGAGTTAAAACACCGGACCTGCGTTCCAGCGCGTTTGCCGGCGTTTTCCCGACCTGGCGGCAGTCTTCAAAACAGAAAAAATTTATCCGCATTTTTGCCGCGCACGCAACACGGCACACGGCATGCACGGCCGGTGGCAGCGACCATGCGCTACAATGTCAGCTAGCAAGAATTATTTGCACCGCCTTTTGCAAAACCGGATGTAATCCTGCGCTATGACTCTGACTGAATTGAAATACATCGTCGCGGTCGCCCGCGAACGCCACTTTGGCCATGCCGCCGAAGCTTGTTTCGTTGCACAACCGACGCTATCTGTCGCCATCAAAAAGCTCGAGGACGAATTGGGTGTGACCCTGTTCGAACGCGGCGGAACCGAAATTTCAGTCACGCCGCTCGGCGCGCAAATCGTCGCCCAGGCCGAGCGGGTGCTCGAGCAGACCGCTGCCATCAAGGAAATCGCCAAGCAGAACAAAGACCCGCTGGCCGGTTCGCTACGCCTTGGCGTCATCTATACGGTCGGGCCTTATCTGTTGCCGCCGCTGGTCAAGAATCTGATCGACCACGTGCCGCAAATGCCGTTGATCCTGCAAGAAAATTTCACCGTGCGCCTGGTCGAACTGCTGCGCCAGGGCGAACTCGATTGCGCCATCATGGCCCTGCCGCTGCCCGACAACGGCCTGACCATCGAGTCCTTGTACGACGAGCCATTCGTGGTGGCCATGCCGCGCCACCATCCGTGGGCTGTGCGCACGGCGATTTCGGCCCAGGATTTGAAATCGGAAACCATGCTTTTGCTGGGCAACGGCCACTGCTTCCGCGACCAGGTACTCGAAGTGTGCCCGGAAATGGCGCGCTTTGCCTCGGCCGGCAACGGCATCCAGCGCACGTTCGAGGGCTCGTCGCTGGAAACCATACGCCACATGGTGGCCTCCGGCATCGGCCTGACGGTGTTGCCGTCGGCCTCGGTGCCCGACATGCAGGCCAGGGATGGCATGCTGCGCTACCTGCCGTTCGAAGAACCGGCGCCGTCGCGCCGCATCGTCATCGCCTGGCGCAAGAGCTTTACGCGCCGCGCCGCCATCGATGCCGTGTGCGACGCGGTCCGCGCCTGCCAACTGCCGGGAGTGAGCATGCTTGCCCCCGGCACGCTCTGAAAGAGCGGCATGATGCGCGAAAAACTGGCGCTCTATTACCGCCTGGTGCGGCTCGACAAACCGATCGGCATCCTGCTGCTGCTGTGGCCGACCCTGATGGCCTTGTGGCTGGCCGCAAACGGTCCGCCGCCGCTGCACCTGCTGCTGATCTTCACGCTCGGGACGGTATTGATGCGCTCGGCCGGCTGCGCCATCAACGATTACGCCGACCGCGATTTCGACAAGCATGTCGAACGCACCGCGCAGCGCGTTCTCACCAGCGGCAAGATCGGCGCGCGCGAAGCCTTGCTGGTCGCGGCCGTTCTCGCACTGCTGTCGTTCGCGCTGGTGCTGCCGCTCAATGCACTGACCCGGAAACTGTCGGTGGCGGCCGTCCTGATCGCCGCCAGTTACCCGTATTTCAAGCGTTTTTTCGCCATCCCGCAAGCCTATCTGGGCATCGCCTTCGGCTTCGGCATCCCGATGGCTTATGCGGCGGTGCGCGGCCAGGTGCCGGCGCAGGCCTGGCTACTACTGGTCGGCAACGTCTTTTGGGCGGTCGCTTACGATACCGAATACGCGATGGTCGATCGCGAAGACGATCTCAAGCTCGGTCTGAAAACCTCGGCCATCACTTTCGGCCGCTTCGATGTCGCCGCCGTCATGCTCTGTTATTGCGCCAGCCTGGCCATCGACGCCTATGTCGGCTGGCTGGCCGGCTTGCGCGCCGCGTTTGGCGCCGGCATGGTGGTAGCGGCCGCATGCGCGGTGTATCATTACTATCTGATACGCAAACGCGAACGCGCCGCTTGCTTTTTTGCCTTTCGCCACAATAACTGGCTCGGCGCAGCAATTTTTGCCGGCGTAGCGCTCGATTACGCTTTACTTTTCACTTCAAAGGGGACGATATGAGCAGCGATCAACAAACAGGCATCCAGAATAAACTGAGTACCGGCAGTGGCCGCGACAAGCTCCTGAGCGACATGAAATCGGTCATCGGCGAAGTCGAAGGATGGCTCAAGGACGTCGGTTCGCAAACCGGCGACGAATTCAAGCACGGCAAGGAAAAAGTGGTGGAAACGCTGCAAAACGCCAAGCAAGAGCTGATCCGCCTCGAACAGACGCTGGTCGAGACGTCCAAGGACGCCGCCCGCGCCACCGATCGCTATGTCAACGAAAACCCGTGGAAATCGGTTGGCATCGCCGCCGCTGTCGGCGTGCTGTGCGGGGTTCTGCTTTCGCGCTCGCGCAAATAAGAACGCCGGCCATGGCCGGCCGCGGCGCGGGCCATGGTAAACCCGGCGCGACAATTGTCAGCCGACGTCGCGTGAAACACAGTGTAAAACACGGTGTAAAACGCGCCTTAAAACGCGGCTGCGAAGCGGCATCGCGGTGAGGCTGCGGCGGCACCGCAACGCGGCCTCGTGTCCGCCCTATGCTCAAGCCGGCCGGCGACGCTATCCGGCCACTCTGTCTGGACCGTCAAAGAAAGCCCGTCATGGCCATCCTGGAATCGTTAAGTAACATTGCGGCAACCCTGATTGAGGCTCTTCGCACGCGGCTCGAACTGGTCGCGCTCGACGTCGAAGAAGCCTCGCAACGATTTTTTTGTTATCTGCTGCTGGCGCTGGTGGCCTTGTTCTGCCTCGGTCTGGCCGTCATTCTCGCGGTATTTTTAATCGTCGTCATTTGCTGGGACAACAACCGCATCGCCGCCATATCGGTGCTGGCCGGATTTTTCGCCCTCGCCGGCATCGGCATCGCACTGGGCATCCGCCATCACTTCCTGAAAAATCCGCGCCTGCTCTCGCATACGCTGGCCGAGCTCGACAGCGACGCCGCAGCCCTTCATTCGCAGGCGCCGAAATGAGTCCGCGCGCCTCCCTGGAACAGCGGCGCCTGGCCCTGCTGGCCCGCAGCCAGCAACAAAGACAGGTATTGGCGGCCGAATGCGCGCAACTGCAGCATGCCGCCGACGTCATCGACAGGGGCTTGGGCATGTTTGCGCGGCTGCGCAAAAAGCCGGTCTGGATCGCCGCCGCCGCGGCCACGCTGATCGTGATCAGATCAGGGCGCGTTTTATCGCTTCTTAAAACAGGCCTGTTCGCCTGGCAGACCTTCGGCCTGATTCAGTCTGTGCGCAAGCGCATCGGCGGCCAGCGCAGCGACAGCCTGGACGATCGCTAGCGCGCATTCAGGTTCAATCCTGCATTCGGCTTCTCAAGCCGCGGATAGATGGCTGGCTGTCGGCGCATCCATCGCCGTGTCAATCGATCGGTTCAGGCGCCGAACTCGTCGCCCAATTGCGCGCTGCGCACGGCGGCGGCCTTGGCCGCCTGCACGATCGCGGCGCCAACGCCATGCTCCTGCAGTACCTTGAGGGCCGCAAAAGTGGTGCCGCCTTTGGATGTGACGCGCTCGCGCAGCAGCGCCACCGGCTCCGCCGATTGCGCCGCCAGCTGCGCCGCACCGGTAAAAGTGGCCAGCGCCAGCTGCGTGCCCTGCTGCTGGCTCAAACCCAATTCCGATGCCGCCTGCTGCAAGGCCTCGATAAAATAAAACACATAGGCCGGTCCGCTGCCGGAAATCGCGGTGACGGCATCGAGTTGCGCCTCGTCGTCGAGCCACAGCGTGCTGCCGACCGCCTGCATCACGAGGTCGGCGATGGCACGCTGGACCGGGGTCACGCCGGCGCTGGCCACCATGCCGGCGATACCGGCGCCGATCAGGGCCGGCGTATTGGGCATGCAGCGCACGATTGCCGCATGCCCGCCTAGCCAGTGCGCCAGATCGCGCATCCGGATCCCGGCGGCAACCGACAGCACCAGCGGCGCCGCCTTGGCAGCGGACAGAACGCCGGCCAGCTCCAGGGCCGCGTCGCGCATCTGTTGCGGCTTGACCGCCATCACCACCACATCGCAGGCGCCGAGCGCAGGCTCGATGGCGGTGTGGGTCAGCGCCCCGAATCCGGCCGCCAGCCGCGCCAGCGCCTCAGGATGATGGCCGACCACATGCAACGTCAGGCCGTCCGAGCCGAGATTTTTGGTCAGTCCCGAAATCAGGGCATACGCCATATTGCCGCCGCCGATGAATCCGATTTTCATGCTAGTGCTTGTCATGCTGTCCTCCAGGATGGTCATGCATATTCACGCGTGGGGGCCGGGCGGGCGCCGAAAATGGCGCTGCCGATGCGGACCATGGTGGCGCCCTCGGCAATTGCGGCCGCCATATCGGCCGACATGCCGATCGATAGCGTATCGAGCGCCAGGCCGTCGGCCTGCATCTGCTCGAACAGTGCGCGCAACCGACGATACGGCAGGCGCTGCCGTTCAAAATCCTGTTCCGGTTCGGGGATGGCCATCAGGCCGCGCAGGCGCACGCCGGGCAGCGCCGCGATCTGTCGCGCAATGGCCGGCGCATCCTCGGGCGCGACCCCGCTCTTGCTCGCTTCGCCGCTGATATTGACCTGCAGGCAAAGATTGAGCGGCGCCGCTGCCGGCGACCGCGCGCCCGACAGGCGCTGCGCGATCGACAAGCGGTCGACGCTGTGGACCCAATCGAAATGGCTGGCGATCTGGCGCGTCTTGTTGCTCTGGATCGGGCCGATAAAATGCCATTCCACCAAGGTTTTCGACGGCTCGCCGGCCGCCAGCCCCTGCTGCAACAAGCGCACCGCTTCGATTTTTTGCACTGCTTCCTGCAGATAGTTTTCGCCGAACGCCGTCTGGCCGACGGCCAGCGCCGCCATCACTGCGTCGGCACCAAAAGTCTTGGACACGGCCAGCAAACTGACCGCCGCCGGATCGCGCCCGGCCGCAACGGCGCTGGCGGCAATCGCCTCACGCACAGCTTGCAAGTTTTGGCCAATTGCAGACATAATCATCGGAACGCCTTTTTTGTAGATACCTCAGGGATTATAAATGGACATTTCCGAACTGCTCGCATTCTCGGTAAAAAATAAGGCTTCCGACCTGCATCTGTCAGC
>JAIZVZ010000103.1 GCA_021768485.1 Oxalobacteraceae bacterium
GCATCGGCATGGTAGGACGAGCGCACCATCGCCCCCACCGCCGCATGCACAAAGCCCATCTTGTAGGCTTCATCTTCGAACATCTTGAAGGTGTCGGGATGGACGTAGCGGCGCACCGGCAGGTGGTCGCCGGTCGGCATCAGGTACTGGCCGATGGTGAGCATGTCGATATCGTGGGCGCGCATGTCGCGCATCACTTGCAGGATTTCTTCATCGGTCTCGCCGAGGCCGACCATCAGGCCCGATTTGGTGACGGCGCCCGGGTAGAGCTGCTTGAAGTCGCGCAGCAGTTTCAACGAGTGGGCATAGTCGGCGCCGGGGCGCGCTTCCTTGTACAGGCGCGGCACGGTTTCGAGGTTGTGGTTCATCACGTCCGGCAGGTTCTCGGCGAACAGCGCCAGTGCCTTGTCGAGGCGGCCGCGAAAATCCGGTACCAGCACTTCGATCTTGGTCTGCGGCGTCAGCGCCCGGGTTTGCGCGATACAGGCGACAAAATGGCCGGCGCCGCCGTCGCGCAAGTCGTCGCGGTCGACCGAGGTGATGACGACATAGCGCAGCTTGAGGGCGGCGATGGTCCTGGCCAGATTGCCCGGTTCATTGCTGTCGAGAGGATCGGGGCGGCCGTGGCCGACGTCGCAAAACGGGCAGCGCCGCGTGCATTTGTCGCCCATGATCATGAAGGTGGCCGTGCCTTTGCCGAAGCATTCGCCGATATTGGGGCAACTGGCTTCTTCGCAGACGGTGACCAGATTGGCGGCGCGCAGGATGTCCTTGATTTCATAAAAGCGGGTCGAGGGCGAACCGGCCTTGACGCGGATCCAGTCCGGCTTTTTCAGGCGCTCGATCGGCACGATCTTGATCGGGATGCGGGCGGTCTTGCTGGCGCCTTTTTGCTTTTCGCTCGGATTGTAGGCCGCTGGGCCGGCTGCGGCGCCTGTGTTTGCAGCTATGTTTGCAGCTTCGTTTTCCGCTTCGTTTGCCGCTCTCGAGTCTGTGGTCATGGTATTTTTCGTATTTTTCGTATTTATTGTAAGGCGCACAGGCGCCGGCTGGAGCTGCTGCTGTCAGGCCGCCGACTGCTGCGGCGCCATGGCGTCGCTTGCGCCGGCGGCGCCAGGCGCCAACTGTATGAGCAATTGCTGCGCCAGCGCTTGCTGGACCTCGGCCAGCGCAACATGCACGCCCAGTGTTTGCATGTCGACGCAGGCCAGACCCTGGTAGCCGCACGGGTTAATCAGTGAAAATGGCGTCAAATCCATGGCGACGTTGAGCGACAGGCCGTGATAGGTGCAACCGTTGCCGCGGATTTTTAAGCCGAGGGCGGCAATTTTTGCGCCTTGCCACGGGCCGTCGGCGCAATAAATGCCGGGTGCGCCATCTTTTCGCACGCCGGCCAGATTATACGCTGCCAGCACATCGATGATGGCTTGCTCGATCTTGAACACCAGTTCGCGCGCGAACATGCGGCCGCTTTTGCCGCGCCGGCGCAAATCGAGCAACAGGTAGATCACGACCTGGCCCGGGCCATGATAGGTGACTTCGCCGCCGCGGTCGGTTTCGACCACGGGAATGGCGCCGCTGTCGAGCACGTGCGCGCGGTCGGCCGCCAGCCCCAGCGTAAAGACGGGCGGGTGCTCGACGATCCACAGCTGGTCTGCGGTGTCGCTGTCACGGGCGTCGGTATAGGCACGCATGGCGCGAAAACTGCTGTCATAGTCTTCGCGGCCGCGCAGCACGATCTCGGTGCTCTGCATGGAGGGCATGTCGGGGGCCGGCTCTCTTACATCACCACTTTGACCATCGGATGCGAGGACAGGGCGCGATACAGATTGTCGAGCTGCTCGCGGCTGGTGGCGCGCACGGTTGCCGTCAGGCCGATATACGTGCCTTTGGAGGATGGACGCGTTTCGAGCTTGCCGGCATGAAAAGTCGGGTCGTGTTCGAGCACCACGTCGATGATGGTCGCCTCGAATTCGACATGAGCCGCGCCCATGATCTTGATCGGAAAATCGCTCGGATATTCGATCAGGCTGTTTTCGGGTTTGATTTCTTGCATGGCAGACTCCATTTCACGGCACTTAAAATTACAAATAATTCAATCATTGGGGCGTGGCCCGGTATTGCGGCCCGGCATTAGAACTCGGCATTAGAGCCCGCTACCAGTGCCCGCGCATTGCAGCAGCGCGTTGCAGCGGCGCAGCCAACATCTTAAGCGCGGCGCCGTTTTTGCGCCACCGCCGCCCGCGGACGCCGCGCCATTCTCGATCCGCTCGATCCTATGAATACTCTTGATACAATCGGGGCATGTGCTATTTTTTCAAGCACGCCGTTCGCTTAAAAGGACCATCATGACCCGCAGATATTTGGAAATGAATCAGCATGACGCGCTCTACACGGTGGCGCGCGCCTACCCGGGCGGACTTGACGCTTTGGCATTACGCATGGGTATCTCGGCGAATGTGTTGCGCAACAAGCTGGCGCCCGGTATTGCTTCGCATTATCCCTCTTTTGAGGAAACCTCGGAAATCATCGAATTGTGCCATGAGGCCGGCGTCAAGGATGCGCTGGCTCCCGTGCATGCGCTGTTGCTGCGTCATGGCATGGCCGGTTTCGTGGTGCCCTCGCCCGAGCAGGTCGCCTCCGACGATTTGTCGCAGACCGTGTGCCGTGTCATGGGCCAGGTTGGCGGCGTTGCCAACGCCGTGTCGCAGGCTTTGCTCGATGGCGTCGTCACCTATGTCGAGGCCGATTTGATCGAGCGTGAATTCCAGGGGGCGCTGACGGCGCTGGGCGAGTGGCGCGCCAAGATCCGCGCGCTCTCCGGCGCGGCCGACTGAGTCTCTGAGGATAGCCTGAGCAGCGCCTAAGCAGCGCCTGAGCGCCACAGTGTCCGGCGCGCCGGCCACATCGTGAGCCAGGACTTGCCATGCAAAAGGCCGGCGCCCTGACGGGGGCCGGCCTTTTGTGTCGGGCGTTGCCTTGTTTTTAAGCGACGGGCTTCTTATTTAAACCACAAGCGCATCGAATCCCAGGCGCGGCCGATCATGCCGCCCTGGCCGACCTGTTCCAGTGCCAGCACCGGTATTTCGACCAGGGTCTTGCCGTCGGCGACCATCTTGACCGAGCCGACCCGGCTGTTTTCGGCAATTGGCGCCACCAGCGGGTCTTTGCGTTCCAGTACCGGCTTGATCTTGCCGGCGAAGCCCTTCGGCACCGTGATCCAGGTATCGCGGTTAAAGCCAATCTTGATCGATCCTTGCGAACCCTTCCAGACTTCGGCGGTGGCGATCGCCTGGTTTTTGTTGTAGAGCTTGATGGTATCGAAGTTCTGGAAGCCCCAATTGAGCAGCTTCTGGCTTTCCTGCGTGCGCGACTGGTCGGAACTGGTGCCGAGCACGACCGAGATCAGGCGCCGTTCGCCGCTGCCGTTAGGCCGTTTGGCCGAGGCAATCATGCAAAAGCCGGCGCCTTCGGTATGGCCGGTCTTCATGCCGTCGACGGTCGGATCGAGCCACAGCAAGCGGTTGCGGTTTGGCTGCGTGATCTTGTTGTAGGTAAAGCTTTTGACCGAGTCGATTTTATAAAAATCGGGATAATCGGCAATCACGCGCTGCGCCAGCGTGGCCAGATCGGCGGCGGTCGAATAGTTTTCAGGGCTGGGCAAACCATGCGGATTGGCGAAATGGCTGTGTTTCATGCCCATCCGTTCGGCTTCGCGATTCATCAGCACGACGAAGGCGCCCTCGTCGCCGGCGACGGCCTCGGCCAGGGCGACGGCGGCGTCGTTACCCGACTGCACCATCAAGCCGTATAACAAGTCGTTGATCTTGACCGGGGTAGCCGGGTCGATGAACATTTTCGAGCTGCTCGGGTCGACTTTCCAGGCGTGCGGCGAGACGTTGACCATCTGGTTGATATTGATTTTCCGGTCGCGCAGGGCGGCAAAGGTCAGGTAGGCGGTCATGACCTTGGTCAGCGAGGCCGGTTCGATCCGCATGTTCGGATCTTGCGCGGCGATGACCTGGCCGCTGGTAGCGTCGAGCAAAATCCAGGATTTGGCGGCAATCGTTGGCGGCGGCAGCGTTTGCGCGCTGGCTGCGCTTGCCAGCAACAAGCCGGCGAGCAGGGAAGTAAGCAGTTTTTTCATTGTGATGCGATCGATTCTTGATAGGTGAAAGAGGGGGGCCGCGCGGGCGTCGTTGTCAGCGATGCCACAGTCCACTGACCAGGGTTCTGATATGGTGGAGTTTGCGGTGGAAAAAATGGTCGCAACCGGGAATGACGACGACCGGAATGTCTTGCGGGCGTGCCCAGTCCATGACGTCGGCCAGCAAAATCGTGGTATCGACTTCCCCATGGATCAGGATGGTATCTTGCGGTACGCTCGGCATGGCCCATTTGCCGGCGGCGCAGCCGATCAGCACCAGCCGTTCGGCCGGCATGTTTTCGGCCGCCATGCGTTGCTGCAGCTGGCCCTGGACGAAGGTGCCGAACGAAAAACCGGCCAGCGCCACCGGCAGGCCGGGAAAGCGCTCGCGCATCGCGGTCAGCAGCACATACATGTCGTCGGTTTCGCCGTGACCTTCATCGTGCACGCCGGCCGAGCCTTCGACGCCGCGAAAATTCATGCGCACGGCGACGTAGCCGAGGCCGGCGAAGGTGCGCGCCAGCGTCTGCACGACCTTGTTATCCATCGTGCCGCCATATAGCGGATGCGGATGCGCCAGCAGCGCGATGCCGCGCGGCGCCGCTTCGGGCATGTCGATGGCGCATTCAAGTTGACCGGCGGCGCCGGTCAGGAGCAGTTTTTCTGTTTGTCGATTCATGAGGGGGAAGTGAAGGGCGAACGCTAAGGATTTAAATTTTCAGTCGCTCGACAATTTTGCCGCCGAGCAGATGGCTGTCGATGATTTCATCGATATCACTATGGTCGATATAAGTATACCAGACGCCTTCCGGATAGACGACCAGCACCGGGCCTTCATCGCAGCGATCGAGGCAGCCCGACTGGTTGATGCGGATTTTGCCGGGACCGGTCATGTCGAGCGCCTTGAGCCGGCTTTTGGCATATTTTTGCACGCCTTGGGCGCCGCGCTCCATGCAGCAGGGCTGGCCGTCGTCGCGCTGGTTCATGCAAACGAAAACGTGTTTTTCGAAGTACGGTTTATCGGCCATGAGTGCGTTTTTTGTCAGTGGTGGACATGCCCGGAATGATACACCTTCACTTTTGTTTTTGTGTCTTATATGCCGGCAAAGGGTGCGATAAAAACCAGAGCGCGAGGAAGGGCCAGATCGTCGACAGGAATTGGGCGGCGCCGTTAAAATTTAAAAACTTGCCTTGCACCCAATCTTGCAACGTGGCCACAAAATACGGATTGGGCGGCACGATATTGACGACTACAAAACTGATCAGCAACATGGTGGCCGCCAGCCGGCGCTGCGCCGTCGATGGCGCAAAGGCCAGGCCCGAGGCGAGGATGGCGCCGATCAGGATGCCGCCCTCGGCGCCCGGGGTGATCCAGCCGAAGGCATTTTCGGGCCCGAACAGCAAAGCGGTGGCCAGCGTCTTGACGACGAGCGCGAGCACGATCAGGCCGGCTGCCAGCCAGCTTTTTGGAGCGGCCCGTTTGGTCAGGCACAGCATGGCCAGCAATGCCCCGGCCATGCCGCATGAGGTGACAATGGTTTCCGATAACCAGTACTGTTCGACCGTCAGGGCGTTGTCGCCGAGAATGGCGGTTGCCAGATCGATCGGCGTGGTCAGCAAATCGGACAGCCAGTCCGACAGCGTGACCAGGATCTGGCCGTGGCCGAACAGATATGGCTGCGGATAGATCTGGGCCAGTGGCCACAGGGCGACGATGGTCAGGCCGCGCGTCGATTCGCGCCAGCACCAGCGGCCGCGGATTTCGCTCAGGCGGCTTTGTTCGATTAGCGGCCGGCTCCACCAGGCGCCGAGGAAGGCGCCGATGGCCATGCCGCTGACGTTGGTCAGAACGTCGAGATTCGAGGCGACCCGGCTTGGCAAGAAAGTCTGCACCATTTCCATCGTGGTCGACCACAGCAGGCCGCAGATAATCGTCAGCACGATCGCCGGCAGGCCGCGCACCTTCGGATATAGCGAAAACATCAGCAGCAGGCCGAACGGCACATAGCCGACCACGTTGACGCCGGCGTCGAACACGGTCCAGTAGCGCGGCATGCGCGCGCTGATGAAGGCCAGCGGCGACAAACCGATATCGCGCCAGCCGCTGAACGGATACCAGCTGGCGTAAATAATCAGCAGCGCATAGGCGAGCAGCGCGGCGCGCGCCAGCGGCGACGAGGGCGAGACGGCTGGCGCGGCGGCTGGTGCCGCCGGTTCGGTGCCGGGGGGCAGGGCGTTGTCGGTCATGAAACCTGGGCGGCCTTATTTATTCAAGGGCTGCGCCGCCAGCCAGCTGAGGACGGCGCCGATGGCGTCGTCACTGGCCTGCGCCAGCGCGCGTGCGCTGCCGGCCGCATCAGGCTCGCTGACAGCGGTCTGTACAAAGCTTTTTTGCGCAATCAGCCGATGGCCTGACAGCAGCGTGACGCGCAAGGCGACCTGGACCTGACTGCTGGTCGGCGTATCGAACGACTGGCTGAAGTCGACGGCATCGATTTGCAAGATGTTCAGACGGTTGTCGGCAGGCGACAAGACGGCGCCGCCGGCGGCGGCGATGCGCCATTTGAGACGCTGGCTCAGCAGTGCTGCCGGCGGCATACTCCAGCGGCTGTTGGCGTATGGGCGCAGCTGTTGCCGATCGCTGTAATTGAGGCGGTACAGCATGTCGGTACTGTCCATCCAGGCCGGCACATTGATGGCGCTCACGCTGAGGGCGGCCAGTACCGAGCCCGGCACTTGCGCCGCACTATCGGCCGGCAGCGCCGGTGCCGGCGCGGTCACGCTGCCGAGATCGAAACTTGCCTGCGGCGCGCTCTGGCTGGCGCAACCGCTCAGGCAGGCGCCGGATGCCACGCCGATGGCCAGCAATATGATGGATTTCCAGCGCGCCGCGGGTGTCGGGCGCAGTGGCAAATGGCGTGCTAATGGGCGTGCTAATTGGCGAGCCAAATTGAGCAATGAATGGACTGATAACGGCGATGTCATGCAAGCCTCGTGATGTCGGTTGTGTTAATTCGATGGTGCGCTAAAGCCCGGCTCGCCCGGACCGGGCGTGGCGGCGCTCTTGCCGAACAAGATACTTTGCGGATGCTGGTTCAAGCCATCGACGGCGCGGTTGACGCTATGCAGCGTGGTGCGGGCGTCGTGCGCCAGCGGCAGCACGTCGACTTCCAGGTGATCGGCCACCGAACCGACCTGCTCGGTGGCGCTCGAGATGCGCTTGATCGGTCCGTTCGGTGCCGACAGCTCGATTGCCGTCTGGTTCAGGGTCGCGCCAAGCGCGCTGGCCTGCTGCGCCAGCTGGCTGACCTGGGCCAGCGTCTGTTTGCCCTGCGCGGTCAGTTGCGGCAATTGATCGAGCGTCGGCTGCAGGCGCTGCGGAATGGTTTCGACGGCCTTGGCGGCATGGCTGACATGGCTGAAGGCGTCGAGAATGATTTTCTGGTTATCGGCGCTGAGCAGGACGTTGAAGCGCCGGGTCAGTTCGGCGCTCTGCTCCATGATCACCAGCCCGCGGTTTTGCAGCTTGTCGAGCAGACTCGGGCGCAGCGGGATGCGCGCCACATTTTTTTTATCGCTGCGCACGCGGGTCGGCAGGCTGCCGTCATCGTCGAGCTGGATGTAGGCGATGCCGGTCACGCCCTGGTAGCCGAGCATGCTGAAGGTCGATTGGGTCACCGGGGTATCGGGTTTGACGCGGAAATGAATCAGCAGTTGTCCCGGCACGCGCGGGTCGAACATGATGTCGTCGACACGGCCGATATCGAGGCCGCGATAGCGCACCACGGCCTGCGGATTGAGACCCGGCACCGACAGCTTGGTGGCGATTTCATAGGGGACCCAGTTGACCTTGTCGCGGTTGAACCACATGCCGATCACGACGGCGGCGGCCAGCAGCAGCAGCGTGAAAATGCCGGCAATGAGTGCGTGGGATTTATTTTCCATGATTTGTTTTTTCGCCAGAGTGCAAATGGCGTCTATTTGATGTGTTTGTTATGGTGTCGATCATGAAGTTGATGCCTGTCTGGCTGGCTTCCGTATGTCGATGGCGGCGCGCTGGCCGCGCGGCCCCAGGAAAAATTCCCTGATGAAGGGATGCTCGACCTTCAGCACCGCCGCCGGCGGGCCATAGGCGACCACGTGCTTGTCGGCCAGGACCGCCACTTGCGTCGAAAGCGCAAAAATCGTGTCGAGATCGTGCGTGATCATCAGTACCGTCAGACACAATTGCTCGTGCAGATTGCGGATCAGTTCAACAAAGCTGTCCGACAGGTTGGGGTCGAGCCCGGCCGTCGGTTCGTCCAGGAATAGCAATTCCGGCTCGAGCGCCAGGGCGCGCGCCAGCGCTACCCGTTTGACCATGCCGCCCGACAGCTCGGCCGGCATTTTTTGCGAATCGGCGACGCTGATGCCGACCATGTCGAGTTTCAGCAGCACCGCGTCGCGGATCAGGTCTTCGGGCAGGTAGCGCAGTTCGCGCATCGGCTGGGCCACGTTGTCGAATACCGTCAGGGCCGAAAACAGCGCGCCGTGCTGAAACAGCATGCCCCAGCGATTGCGCAATTGCTGCAGATCGGCGCCTTTGTCGGCCTGGTCCTTGGGGTTCAAGTCTTCGCCGAAGACGCGCACGACGCCGCGGGCCGGCTTTTCCAGGCCCAGCATCTGGCGCAGCAGGGTCGTCTTGCCGGCGCCGGAGCCGCCGACTAGGGAGACGATTTCGCCGCGCTTGACGGCCAGCTGCAAATCCTGATGCACCACGACATCATCGAACTGGGTCCACAGACCGTCGATTTCGATGATGTCGGGTGTTGTCTGTTCGCTACTCATCTGGAAAATCCTATCCCGCGGAAAACAATTGCAAAAATTGCATCGGCCAGAATGACGATGGTAATGGCCGTCACCACCGAAGTCGTGGTGCCGCGCCCGAGGCTTTCGGTGTTGGCCTTGATGCGCATGCCGTAATGGCAGGCGACCAGCGCAATCAGGCCGCCAAAGACCACGCCCTTGGTCAGGCCGATCAGGTAATTGGCAATCGGCACCGCGTCGGGTAGTGCTCTGAAGAAATATGAGGGTGACAGATGCAGCTCGACATTGGCCGCCACGATGCCGCCGACCAGCGCCATGGCATCGGTCCAGATCACGATCAGCGGCATGGCGATGGCCAGCGCCAGCACTTTCGGCATGATCAGCCGAAAGCCGTGCGGCATGCCCATCACCAGCATGGCGTCGAGTTCTTCGGTCACGCGCATGACGCCCAGCTGGGCGGTGATCGAGGAGCCCGAGCGGCCGGCGATCAGGATCGCCGCCAGGAGCGGCCCCAGTTCGCGGATGATGCTGATGCCGAGCAGGTTGACCAGATAGACGTCGCCGCCGAATGTGTGCAGCTGCTGCGCCGACAGATAAGACAGGACTACGCCGATCAGAAAACCGACCAGGGCGGTAATGCCGAGTGCCTGGTAGCCGGCATGGAAGATATTGGCCGAAATTTCTTTCCACGGCCCGCGCGCCGGCGCCCGTGCAAAATGCCACAGGTCGAGCAGCAGCTGGCCCAGCAGCCGGATGCTGCCGCGGATATGGCCGCGAGCCTTGGCAATCATCGGCGCCAGCAGATCGTGCAATATATGCTGCGATACCGGCGGCGCGGGGATCGTCAGGGTGCCGGTGCGCTCTATGCGCTCAAAGAAATTCTGCAGGTGCGCCGGCAGCGCCAGGCGTGCCGGCCGCTGTCTGCCCCAGGCATTCCAGAGCAACTGGGCGCCGAGATGGTCGATCGAGCTGATTTGCGCCAGATCCCAGTCGACGGTTCCGTCCTTGGGCAGGGCCGCCAGTTGGGCCTCGATGGCGCCGATGGCATTGTCGCGCACCAGCTGCTGCACTTGCCATTTGCCGCTTGCGACGACGCCGCTCGCGCCGTTGGCGCCGGCCTGGCTGACGGTGAGGATGGGCGTGGAATCGATCGGCATGGTACGAGTGTAAGGCAGTTTTGGCCGTGCTGCCATGGCGAATTTGCTAAAGCACTTGCTGACGGCGCTGGTGAAAGACACTTGTGTGTTACTCCCGATCAGGCGGCCAGATGGCGTGTTTGACGGGCCTGGCGTGCCGGAATCGGTGCTTCGTTCGGATTGGCGGCAATGCTGGCCGGTTTGCCGTTGGCGCGGCTCTTGATGGTGAAGTCGCGGGTCAGCAGGGTTGCGGCGTCGGCGCTGCTCATGCCCCTGGTTTGCAGCCACTGCTCGATCAGGCCTGCCAGGCGTTCGAGCGCGATGCGGTGCGTGGCGTCGGTCTGGGCATAGATCCAGTCGGCCAGGTGCATGAAGTTGGCGAACGGGTCCCGGTCCAGGATGGCGGCCAGCGTGTGCGTAAAACGTCCCGAATTGGCGATCAGATCCCAGTAGCGGGCAAAACGCACCAGGCGCAGCATGTCGGAAAAGCTGATGCAGTCGGTTGCCAGAATCGTGTAGGGCGGTTGCGGATCGAACACCAGGCCGTAGTCGGCCGTGTGGCGGATGATCGGTGTGCCGCGCAGGCGTTTGAGGATGCCGAACTGGATTTCGTGCGGACGCAGCGCGATCAGCTGATTGAAGCCGCGCGCGAAACTGGCGATGTCTTCGCCGGGCAGACCGGCAATCAGGTCGACGTGCAGGTGGGCATGCGAGTGCTCGGCCAGCCAGCCGATATTGGCGGCTGCTTTTTGATTGTCCTGCTTGCGGTTGACGCGCGCCTGGACTTCGGGATTGAAGCTCTGGATGCCGATTTCAAATTGCAGCGCCCCCGGCGGGAATCTGGCGATGCTCTCCTTGAGCGCATCGGGCATATGGTCGGGCACCAGCTCGAAGTGGGCATAGACCGGGTCGTGCGGAAAAGCTTCCAGCTTATCGAGGAAGAACTGCATGATCTTCAGGCTGGTCTTGATATTGAGGTTGAAAGTGCGGTCGAGGAATTTGAACAGGCGCACGCCGCGCGCATGCAGCTGCTCGAGTTCGGCCAGGAACAGGTCGAGCTCGAACGGCCAGGCCGTCTTGTCGAGAGAGGACAGGCAAAATTCGCATTTGAACGGGCAGCCGCGCGAGGCTTCGACATAAATCGTGCGGTGGGCGATATCGGCATCTGTATACAGGGAGTAGGGCAGCACGATATCGGACAACGGTGGCTGGACCCCGACATGGATCTTCATCAAGGGCTTGGGGCCGGCGAGGATTTGCCGGCACAGGCTGGCAAAGCTGATGTCGCCCCAGCCGGTGATGACATAGTCGGCGGCGCGCACGATGGGCTGCTGCTCCGGCTCATACGACACCTCGGGGCCGCCGAGCACGATCACCACTTGCGGCGCAACCAGTTTGAGCATGGCGACCACGCGTGCGGTTTCCTCGACATTCCATATATAGATGCTGAAACCGATGATGGCAGGCTGATGCGCAAGCAATTTGTCGACGATGTCGGTGGTCTTGGAGCCGATCACAAATTCGTGCAGACAGGTTTGTTCCTTTAGCTCCCCCATGTTCGCCAACAGATAACGCAGGCCCAGCGCGGCGTGGGCATAGCGGGCATTCAAGGTGGAGAGAACAATAGTCATCGGGAACAATAAAGACAAAGATAAGCCGTCATTTTACGTCGGCTGCGTCAGGCTTGCCGGTGAATTATGAATAAATTGCAAGAAAGAACTAGACACGTCCATGGGGCTTTGCTATAGTTCGCCTCCCCGCTGAAAACGCAGCGAAACACAGTAGCGACAGAGGGGAAAGCAGGACAGAATTTGGTAGGTATTGCGTCGCAAGTGACT
>JAIZVZ010000104.1 GCA_021768485.1 Oxalobacteraceae bacterium
GACCGCTTGCAAGCGGTCGGCGCCGTTCGGCTGGCAGTCCGGCACAGCGCCGCAACCGCTAGCGCTGCGTCGTCATTTATTTGCCGTCGCCATTCAAGCCGCGGCGGTTGAGCAGGGCGTGGATGTCGGCATCGCGTCCGCGGAAGGTGCGGAACAAGGTCATGGCGTCGGCGCTGCCGCCGCGCGAGAGCAGCTGGGCGCGGAACCAGTCGCCGTTTTTGCGTGTCAGGCCGCCTTTTTCCTTGAACCACTCGACCGTATCGGCATCGAGTTTTTCGCTCCACAGATAGGCATAGTAACCGGCCGAATAACCGCCCGAAAAACTATGCGAGAAATACGTGGTGCGATAACGCGGCGGCACGGCATCGTAATCGACGCCGGCTTTTTTCAGGGCGTCGGCTTCGAAGGCAAGCGTATCGGCCGGAATCTGCGACGGCGTCAGTTGATGCCAGCTCTGGTCGAGCAAGGCCGCGGCCAGGTATTCGGTCGTCATGAAGCCCTGGTTGAACTTCTTGGTGGCCATGACCTTGTCGAGCAATTGCTTCGGCATGGCGGCGCCGGTCTGATAGTGCTTGGCATAGTTGGCCAGCACTTCAGGCCAGACGGCCCACATTTCATTGACCTGCGATGGATATTCGACAAAGTCGCGCGGCACATTGGTACCGGCAAAGCGCGGATAGCGGACATCGGAGAACATGCCGTGCAGCGCATGGCCGAATTCATGGAACAGGGTGTTGACTTCATCGAAGGTCAGCAAGGTCGGCTGGCCTGGCGGCGGCTTCGGAATATTGTGCTGATTGGCGACCACCGGCTTGTAGCCGAGCAGCTTCGACTGGTTGACGTATTCATTCATCCAGGCGCCGCCGCGCTTATTGCTGCGGGCATAGAAGTCGATGATGAACAGCGCCAGCGGCTTGCCGTCGGCATTGAAGACTTCAAATGTGCGCACATCCGGGTTATAGACCGGCAAATCCTTGCGCTCCTTGAACGAAATGCCATAGAGCTTGTTGGCGGCAAAAAAGACGCCGTTCTTCAGCACGCTGTTGAGTTCGAAATACGGACGCAATTGCGATTCGTCGAAGTTATATTTGGCCTTGCGCACTTTCTCGGTATAGAAAGACCAGTCGTAGGCGGCAATCTTGAAGCCGCCTTTTTCGGCATCGACGATTTCCTGCATCGCCGCCGCTTCGCGCTTGGCGTTGGCCACGGCCGGCACCGCCAGTTCGGACAGCAACTGGTTGATGGCGCCGGTGGTCTTGACGGTCTCGTCTTCGGCCGCATAGGCCGAGTAGTTGGCGTAACCGAGCAGGGCAGCGCGTTCGGCGCGCAGTTTGGCCAGTTTTTGCACCACGATGCGGTTATCGAACTCGCCGCCATGGCTGCCGCGCGACACCGACGCTTCGTACAGGCGTTTGCGCAGGGCGCGGTTGGTCAAGTCGGCTTCAAACGGCTGGCCAGTCGTGTTTTTGATTGCAATCAGATATTTGCCGTCCAGACCGCGCGCCTTGGCAGCGTCGGCCGCAGCCTTGATCGCTTCGTCGGACAGGCCGTCGAGTTCGGCGCGGGTATCGACGATCACGGCCGCGGCGTTGGCTTCCTTGAGCACGTTCTGGCTAAACGTGGTGGCCAACGCCGCCAGTTCGCCATTCATGGCCTTGAGCTTGTCCTTGTCGGCGGCCGAGAGATTGGCGCCGGCACGGACGAAATCGGTGTAATAACGCTCCAGCAAATGCTTCGATTCGGCGTCCAGACCGGACACCGCACGCTTGTCGTACAAGGATTTGATGCGCTTGAACAGTTTTTCATTGAGCATGATGGCGTCGCTGTGGGCCGCCAGCTTGGGCGCCAGGTCGCGCTCGATCGCTTCCATCTGGTCATCGGTATTGGTGCCCGCCAAATTGAAAAAGACATTCGAAACCCGGGTCAGCAGCGCGCCGGAACGTTCCATCGCCACGATGGTGTTGTCAAACGTGGCCGGTTTCGGATTGTTGGCGATCGCCTGCACTTCCGTCATCTGGATCCGCATGCCTTCGGCAAAGGCCGGCGCGTAATGGGCGTCGGTGATCTTGTCGAACTGCGGCATATGGTAGGGCAGCGGACTGACGGCAAAAAACGGATTGATGTCGGTAGCCGGTGTGGCGCCAGCCTTCTGGGCGGCGACGGCGTCGGTCTTGACGGCCGCCTTGGTCTGGGCCGCGCTGCAGTTGGCTGCCAGGACCAGGCCGAGGCCGAGGCCGGTGGCAACTGTGGAAAATGTCGATTTCATAATCTCTTTCAGTACATTGAAAACAAGATGGCTGTCGGGAAAATTTGAACATTCGGCCGGCACGCGGCAAGGCTCAAGCCGACGATCATAGCAGTATGGCAAGCAAACGCAAAATCGACTTTGTTACAGCGGCGCTGTTACATTCAGGCGGCCGCCTGCACCAAGACAAAGGGCGCCACCACCACGGTCCACAACAGCGCCTGCTGCTCGAGCCAGGCCTGGGCATGGGCGTCGCTGACGCGGCCAATGCGCTGCGCCTCGATCTCGGGCGCCAACGCGGCCTTGTCGTCATTGGCAAACTGCATGGCTACGGCGATCAGGTCGAGGCCGGCGGCGACCTCGATGACGGTGCCGGCCGCGAAATGGCGCTGCAGCTCGGCCCACGGCAGGCGCGCCGTTTCGCGGTTCAGTTTGTCGTGCAACAGCTTGTCTTTTTGCTCTTTTGTTAACTTTTTCATTGTTGTATTTTTCATTCAGCGCCCCACGCCGTCAATAGTGCGGCGGCTTTTCATAGACCGTGCCGGCACTCGGGCCGGCGCTGTCGGCCATGGCATTGATATGACGCGTCATCGCGCTGCACAGGGCGTCGAGGCGGTCGATCTGTTTTTGCTGCTGATAGACCATCTGGTTCAGGGTGTCGACCAGGTCTTCCTGGCGCGACAGCTTGATTTCGATATCGATCAGGCGTTCTTCGGTTGCGGTGTCGTTTGTCATGGTAGTGCTCTCAAAAAAATAAGGGGGCGGCAAGGGCTTTGGCACCAGCACGGCCGGCGCTTCATTTGGGCGTTGCCAGCAGCGTTTTCAAACGGGCCAGGCGGTCTTGCGGCGTGATTTTCTCGGCCTCGGTCGGCACCGCGTCGCCTTCGTCGAGCTTCATCTCCTTGATGAAGCGCGACGGATCGCAGTGCACCGATTCGCCGGCGCGCTTGCGCTTTTTGCACCAGGTGATCTGCAAGGTGCGCTGGGCACGGGTGATGCCGACATACATCAGGCGCCGCTCTTCTTCGATGCGCGCGGCCACGACATCCAGCGGGGCGTCGGGCTCGCCCTTGTGCGGCAAGATGCCCTCCTCGACGCCGACCAGAAACACGTGCGGAAACTCGAGTCCCTTGGAGGCGTGCAGGGTCGACATGCGCACCGCGTCGGGGTCTTCGTCCTGGCCCTCGAGCATTGTCATCAAGGCCACCATTTGCGTCAACTCCAGCAGATTTTTGGGCTCGCCATCGCGCTCCTTGCCGCCGTTGCCCTTTTCCTTGAGCCACATCGTAAAGTCGAGCACGTTTTGCCATTTGCTCTGGGCCGCGCGGTCGTCGAAATTGTCGTACAAATAGCCTTCGTAGTGAATCTCTTTCATCATGTCGTCGAGCACGGCGGCGGCATTTTCACCGCTGCCGGACGGCCCGGGACGGCTGGCGCGCGATTCGAGCTGGTTGATGAAGTCGCAAAAACGGCGCAGCGGCTCAAGCTGGCGCTCGGGCAGTTTGGCCTCGATGCCGCCCTTGAACACGGCTTCGAACAGCGAACACTGCCATTGGCCGGAAAAAGCGCCGAGCACTTCGAGCGTGGCCTGGCCGACCCCGCGCCGCGGCGTGGTGACGGCGCGGATGAAGGCCGGGTCGTCGTCGCAGTTGGCGATCAGGCGCAGATAGCTGATGATGTCCTTGATTTCGGCGCGGTCGAAATAGCTCTGGCCGCCCGAAATGGTGTAGGGGATGCGCTCGCGGCGCAGCGCTTTTTCGATCACGCGCGCCTGGTGGTTGCCGCGGTACAGAATCGCATAATCGGAAAACTTGGCGCGCCGCTCGAAGCGGTGGCTCGACAGCATGATCGCCACCTGCTCGGCTTCCTGCTCATCGTCGAGCATGCCGAGCACCGTGATCGGGTCGCCCAGGCCGTGTTCGGACCACAGCGATTTGTCGAACAATTTGGGATTGTTGGCAATGACGGTATTGGCGGCCTGCAAAATGCGCGTGGTCGAGCGGTAATTCTGTTCGAGCTTGATCACTTTCAGATCGGGGAAATCGACTTGCAAGGTCTTGAGGTTTTCCACGGTCGCGCCGCGCCAGGCGTAAATGGCCTGATCGTCGTCGCCCACGGCCGTAAACATCGGTTTTTTGCCGACGCCCGTGACCAGCAGCTTGACCAGTTCGTACTGGCAGGTATTGGTGTCCTGATATTCGTCGACCAGCAAGTAGCGCAGGCGGCGCTGCCATTTGTCGCGCACCTCTTCATTATTGCGGAACAGCTCGACCGGCAAGCGGATCAGGTCGTCGAAGTCGACCGCCTGGTAAGCCGACAGCGTGGCCACATAACTGCGGTAGATGCGCGCCGCCTGCGCCTCGTCCTCATCCTTGGCCTCGCGGATCGCCGTCTCGGGATCGATCAGGCCGTTCTTCCAGAGCGACATCGAAGTCTGTATCTGACGGATCAATTGCTTGTCGGTAGTGATCGCCAGATCCTGCACCAGCGAAAAGCAGTCGTCGCTGTCCATGATCGAAAAGCGGTCTTTCAAGCCGACCGCATTGGCTTCCTGGCGCAAGATCTTGACGCCCAGCGAATGAAAGGTCGAAACCGTCAGGTGCTTGGCCTGCTTGGGCTGCTGCAGCAGCTTGGCGATCCGCTCCTGCATTTCCAGGGCCGCCTTGTTGGTAAAGGTCAGCGCCGCAATCGTCTTCGGGTCGTAGCCGCATTGCTCGATCAGATGCGCGATTTTCTGGGTAATCACGCGCGTCTTGCCCGAGCCGGCGCCGGCCAGCACCAGGCAAGGGCCATCCATGTATTTGACGGCGTCGCGCTGCGGCGCGTTCAGGCCGAACTGCGGAGTAGAGGACATCGGGCGATTTATCGGGACGAAGGCGGCGATTGTAACAGGCGCGCCGCCCTTTCGGCACCGCCGCGCCTGCCGATGCGCTAAAATTGCGCCTTGCGCCACACGGGTGGCATGCATGTTAGCCATATGGCTACAGGCGCCGCGTTTTGCCGCGCCACCTTACGCCTCTTCTCTGACTCTCTCGCCGATAAGCGCACGCCGACACGATGAAATTTGAACACCTGATCCAGATTAACGACATCCTCAATCCGCTGATCGAGGCCCTGAGCCGCGAACAGGTCTGGAACGGGCTGGTGCTGCGCGCCGCCGAACCCTGCCTGTTCGTGCCGCATCTCGATGAATGCGTGATCGAAGAGCGCAGCGCGGACAGCGTGCGGCGCCGCCTGCGCTATGGCAAGCTGGTGGTACGCGACACGGTCATTTTGACGAAGCCGCGGCAATTGAACTATCTGGTCGAGGCGCAGGGCGAGATCCGCGCCTCGACGCTGACGATCACGATCGAAGAACCGAATCCCGACGCCTTGTTCGTGCGCTTTGCCTACGACGACGGCGGCGACGCCGCCAGCGATGCGGCCGATGAAATGTATAACGACTTCAAGCGCTCGGCCTATGTCGAGGCCGACATCGACACCGTGCGCATCATCCGCGAGCTGGCGCAGCAAAAGCGGCTCGACGCCGCCCCCAATCTGCTCAACTGAGTCTGCGCAACCGAGTCTGCTCAACCGAGTCTGCGCAAATGAGTCTGCCCAGGCCGATTTGCATGGGCGAATCGGCGCGACCAGGCGCCGGCCGCTGTCACGGCGCGGCCAGCATGCCCCAGATCCGGGCCGGCGCCACGAGCACATCGGCGCCGCGGATGCTGAGCACTTCGCGGATCGCCTGCAAGGGCGTGCCGGTATCGCGCCGGATCGGCGCCGCCAGCGGCACGCCGCGCGGCCCCTGCAAGCTGGCCACCAGCGGCGCGGCCCCGGTTTCGGCAGCCGTCGCCGCGCCGCGCGAGATGACCACGCCAATTTCGCCATTAACCAGGCGCACCATGGTGCCGATCGGATAGACGCCGAGCTGACGCACGGCCAGCGCCAGCAGCATCGGTGCGATGGTCTTGCCCAAATAAATGTCGCGCAAGGCTTCGGGCGGCAGCAAGACCTTGCGGTAGCGCCGCTCGGAGATGGCCGCGCAATAGCGGTCGGCCAGGGCGACGATTTTCGCGCCCTGGCAAATCTGCACGCCCGGCAGGCCGCACGGATAGCCGCTGCCGTCTTCGTTTTCATGGTGCTGCAGCACGGCGGCCAGACAGGCTTCATCGTGCACGCCGGCGCGGCGCAGCAACAGCGCGCTTTGCTGCGGATGCTCGTGCACCATCTCCATCATTTTCGGGCTGAGCTTGGCGTCGCTGGCATCGAACTCGGCATGGTAGTGCAGCATGCCGAGGTTCATCGCCAGCGCCGCCTGCACGATCGCCATCTGCTCGTCGGCCGCCAGTTGCAAGGCCTGCGCCAGCTGCAGCGCGACGATCGCCGTATGGATGCTGTGGCGCACCGGATAGTTGTCGGTGCGCCCGTGCAAAATGCTGGCCAGCGCAATCTCGGGCTGCAGATCGCAGGCGGCGCGCAGCAGATGGGCAATCGCCAGCAAGGGCTGGCGCTGGTTGCCGCCGGTCTTGAGCATGGCGCGCAGCACCAGATGCAGGCGTAGCGTGGCCTCGTCGAGCATGCGAACGACCGACGGCGGCGGCATCGCATACGCGGCCGCAGGCTCGGCGGCGGCGCCGTCGCTGGCGCCGTCGCTGGGGCCGCCGCTGGGGCCGCCGCCGGCAGCGCCGGGCCGCATCACATACAAATCGCGCGTATGCAATTTCTGCACTTGATAGCGCGCGCCGAGGACATGTCCTTTACGCAGCAATAATTCCCCGGTGCTACCGTATAAATCCCATGGCAGCGCTTGCCCGAACATGATCTGACTGCAATCGATCCGCTCCATCGTCATCATCTGCCTCGCCTGTCGTTTAAGGTTCGACGCTATAGAGGCATTAAAACCTGCGCTGACAGGTTCCGGGTTGCGCTACGGCAAGCTTAAGATTGCGGCATGGCAATTAGAGAACGCAATGCGAAAAATATTCTTATTCGATAACAAATAATCCGCGCGCTTATCGTAAAATTGCGGACCATCAAAGTCCATCGTCGCGCTGTCATTGCGCATTCAAACAAGAGATAGTTGCCCAAAAGAATAATATGAAGACAACCGTGACCAGAGCCGCTTGTTGCCTGCTAGGCGTCGTGCTGACGACACTCTTGCTGCCCGCTTGCGAACAGCAATCGGACGAGCTGGCGCGGGCGCAAAAAATCGGTGAAAAGCAAGCCACCCGCAACCTCATTGCGCACGAAAAGCGCTTGCTCCACCAGCAAAAATAAGACGGCCCGGCAGTGCCGGGCGGCCGGCGCGTGCCGCCTCAGATATCGACGGGATCGACTTCGAGCGACCACTTGGCGCGCGTCTTGATGGTCCTGAGGGTGGCCAGCCACTCTCTCAAAAAACCCTGCAGTACCGGCCGCGCGCTGCACTCGACCAGCAATTGCGCGCGGTCGACATTGGCCACCCGCGTCATGTTCATCGGGATCGGATCGTGGATCGTCACGCCGTCGGGCGCCGGACAGTCGCGCGCCATCTGCAGGAATTCGACCGCAGTCTGCAGCAAGGGCGCTTCGGCCCGCAGCAGCGCCTGAAAAATATACGGCGGCAGGCAGGCCTGCTCGCGCTCTTCGAGCAGCGCTTGCGCAAAATGATCATAATCATGGGCGATCACGGCCGCATACAAGGGATGTTGCGGATAGCGGGTCTGGATCAGCACCTCGCTGGCGCTGCCGTCGACTTTCCGCGCCACGCGGCCGGCGCGCCCGGCCACCTGCATCAATTGCGCAAACAGCCGTTCGCTGGCGCGGTAGTCCTGGGAAAACAGGGCGGTGTCGGGATTGAGAATGCCGACCAGCGTCAGATTTTGAAAGTCATGGCCCTTGGCCACCATCTGGGTACCGATCAGGATATCGACCTCGCCGCTATGGACACGCTCGAAAGCGGCCTGCGCCTGTCCCTTCTTGCGCGTCGAATCGGCATCGATGCGCAGCAGGCGCGCCTGCGGAAACAGCTTTTGCAAGGCCTCCTCGACCCGCTGCGTGCCGCGCCCGAGCGGCTGCAGATCGACATTGCCGCAGGTCGGACAGGCGCGCGGAATGCGCAATTCGAGGCTGCAATGATGGCAGCGCAAACGGTATTCGGGCTTGTGCAGCACCATGAATGCGGTGCAGCGGGTGCAATTGCTGATCCAGCCGCAGGCCTCGCAACAGATGACCGGCGAATAGCCGCGCCGATTCAGAAATAACAGCGATTGTTCGCCGCGCTCCAGGCGCAGGCGCAGCGCCGCCAGCAAACCCGGCGTCAGGCCTTCGATGGCGCGGTCGGCGGCGGCCCGCCCATCCAGGCTGAGCAGGCCGACGTGCGGCAGCACCGCGTCGCGCACCGCGCGTTCGCTTAGCACCAGCTTGCGGTACCGTCCGCTCTGCGCATGCTGCCAGCTCTCGAGCGAGGGGGTGGCCGAGCCGAGCACGATCGGAATCGCCAGTTGCCAGGCGCGCCAGACGGCCAGGTCGCGCGCCGAATAGCGCAAGCCCTCCTGCTGCTTGTAAGACGGATCGTGCTCTTCGTCGATCACGATCAGTTTCAAATGCGGCAAGGACGCCAGGATCGCCAGCCGCGTGCCGAGGATGATGCGGGCCTGGCCGCTGTGCGCGGCCAGCCAGTGACGC
Organism: Oxalobacteraceae bacterium; assembly: GCA_021768485.1. Taxonomy (GTDB): domain Bacteria; phylum Pseudomonadota; class Gammaproteobacteria; order Burkholderiales; family Burkholderiaceae_D; genus JAIZVZ01. Next base: position 8,897 of record JAIZVZ010000104.1, read on the forward strand.
ATGCGCTCGCCTTCGGCCAGGCTGCTGTGCAAGGTCGCCAGCATGACGCCGGGAAAACGCGCCCGGATATTGCCCTCGAGCTGAGGCGTCAGATTAATTTCGGGCACCAGGATCAGAATCTGCGCAGCGGCGTCGGCGCCCAGCACTTTCGCCGCCGCCTGCAGATAGACTTCGGTCTTGCCGCTGCCGGTGACGCCATACAACAACATGGGCGCAAAACCGCGCGCGCCGCCGATCGCCTCGGCCGCTTGCTGCTGCTGCCGATTGAGCGCCGGCGCCGGCGCCGTGAGGCCGTCGGAGGGCGCCAGCGCCGCCAGCTTTTTCAAGCCCTTGTCGAGCGCAACCGTGGTCAGGGCCCGCAGATTTTTCGGCAAACCCGGAATCGCCACTTCGCCGAGCGGGCGTTGATAGTAGTCGGCGGCGAAACGGCACAGGTCCAGCCATTGCTGCGACAGCGGCGCCAATTGATGGCGCACCGCCAAGGCGTCTTTGAGTTTATCGGGCGGCACATCGCTGTCATGCCTGATCTCGACAATCAAACCGACCACTTCGCGCCGGCCGAACGGTACCAAAACCAGTTGCCCGACTGCCGGCGCGGTGGCCGACAAGGCGGCCGGCCAGCGATAATCGAAGAGATTGTCAAGCGGAGTATCGAGCGCAATGCCAAGGATGCAGTCCTGCATAACTTAATGTATATCCTCAGAAGGTGCGCTAACACGCGGTTTAATAAGGGCTTTTTGAGCTATCCACAGAATCTGTGGATAACTTTGGGGATAAGCCCCCATTGACACGTCGCAAAGCCCCATTTAATGCCCTTCTCAACAGATTGCCCAAACTGAAAGCAAAATAAAGATCGTTTAAAATCAAATACTTAGAATTTGACCTGGTTTTTAATAAAAAAAATAAATATGTTGACAGAAATTGTGCATAACCAAGTGGGCTGACGCCCCTGAAGAGCCCCTGAACGCCCCTTAAAGCGCCCCTTCGGCAAGCCCGACGCCGCCCTGAAGTAAGCCATCGGTCCGCCCTGAATGCGCTGCATGCAGCAACATGCAGCGGCGGCGCGCCGGCGAAAAGGATGTCTTTTCAATTTCCAATTTGCAACATTGTAAAATCATTAGTGCGCCAGAAGTTAATGTAGTGCGTTTGATAATGCGCTAACTACGCGTTTTATAAGCACTTTTCAAACTATCCACAGAGATTGTGGATAACTTTGTGGACAATCTGCGCCAGACCATCGCGGAGCCTTGATTTTGTAGGCTTTTCGACAAATTGCTCATTCGAAAAGCAGAAAATAAAACCTTTAAAATCAATTACTTATAAATTTAGTTTGCGCAAGCGCAAAAGCCACAAAAATCTCGCGCAAATTGTGTATAACTAAGGCAATTTGATGCATATCAAGCCCCTTTTTAGGGCATAAATCATCAGCTGCACTGCACCGGCAGCGGGCGCTCTATGCGGCCCGGCGCATCGTGCGGCTGAGCGCATGCACGGCCTCGACCATGGTCGCTACCGCCTCGGGCGGCGTATATTGCGAAATGCCGTGGCCAAGATTGAATACGTGGCCACTGTTCGCACCGGGGGCGCCGAACGACGCCAGCGCCTTGGCCACTTCGGCTTCGATCTGGGCCGCGCCGGCAAACAGCACGACCGGGTCGAGGTTGCCCTGCAAGGCCACCTGGTCGCCGACCAGCGCCCGCGCGCGCGCCAGATTGACGGTCCAGTCGAGGCCGACGGCATCGCAGCCGATAGCGGCGATCTGCTCGAGCCACAGGCCGCCGCCCTTGGTAAAGCAGATGGCCGGAATAGGCTGGCCGTCGTGGCTGCGCTTGAGCTGCCCCATCACCTGCTTCATGTAGGCCAGCGAAAACTGCTGATAAGCGCCATCGGCCAGAGCCCCGCCCCAGGAATCGAAAATCATCACGGCCTGGGCCCCGGCCTCGATTTGCGCATTCAGATAGGCGGCCACCGCTTGCGCATTGGTTTCGAGGATCCGGTGCATGAGGTCGGGGCGCTGGTACAGCATGCTCTTGACGGTGCGGTAATCGTCCGAGCCGCCGCCCTCGACCATATAACAAGCCAGGGTCCATGGACTGCCGGAAAAGCCGATCAGCGGCACGCGTCCGTTCAGCTCGCGCCGAATTTGCGTGACCGCGTCGAAGACATATTGCAGATTTGACAAATCGGGCGCCCGCAAGGCCATCACCGATTGCTCATCGCGCAGCGTGCGTTCGAATTTCGGTCCCTCGCCATCGACGAAATACAGGCCCAGTCCCATGGCATCGGGCACGGTCAAGATATCCGAAAACAAAATGGCGGCGTCGAGCGGATAACGGTCGATCGGCTGCAGCGTCACTTCGGTAGCGTAATCGGGATTTTTGGCCAGGCCCAGAAACGAGCCGGCGCGCTGGCGCGTGGCCCGGTATTCGGGCAGGTAGCGCCCGGCCTGGCGCATCAGCCACACCGGCGTGTAAGCGGTCGGCTGGCGCTGCAATGCGCGTAAAAAGGTATCGTTCTGGAGCGGAGCAAAAATAGGCATGGGCGCAGTCGTTGAACGCAAAAGGAGCCGCTATTATCGCACCGCTTGCCGGCCGCGACCGCGCCGTCGGCGCGAAATATTATGGCCGCGGCGGCCGGCGCGCGAAGCGGCGGCGCCGCATACCGGCACATAAGAACCACATGCGCGGGCCGCACCGCGGTAATATGACAGACCGGCATTTGCCGCCGGCGCGCAGATTGACTAGAATCGGCATGTCGATTCCGTGCCAGAACGCTTGCTGAGCCAATTCACCGGCCGCTTCGCTCAACTGGCGGCGCGGCTTATATGCCAACGTGTATGTGCCAACCGGTATG